>JBEPXV010000030.1:0-11224 GCA_041641695.1 Gammaproteobacteria bacterium
CGCCTCGAGAAGATACTGCAAGCGGACCGAGGTGCCGGAGGCGAGGCCCACGGCTTCGCGCTCACGCGTGAGACCGCGCGACGCCTGGCCGCCTGGATGAGCTTCGAGGACGTCATCCGGGTGGCCCAGCTCAAGACCCGCCCGGGCCGCCTGGCCCGTATCCGCGCCGAGCTGGGCGCCGGCGACGACGAGCCGGTAAGCGTCGTGGACTATCTGAAACCGGGACGCGCGGAGCTGGTGGGCACCCTGCCCGCCGCCCTGGCCCGGCTGCTGCCCGACAAGGAAGCCGGCGACCGGCCCGCCCGGGGACAGCCAATGCGCGTGCGCACGTCCTCGCCCCTGGGGTATGCCAGTTTCAGGATCCTGGCGGCGCTGCGCCCGCTGCGGCCCCGCAGCGGGCGATACCGCCAGGAACAGGAAGGGATTGAGCAGTGGCTCAAAGCCGTGGCGGCCAGCGCCGAGCGGGACTATGACCTGGCCTGCCGGGTGGCTGAGCTGGCGGTCTGGGCGCGCGGCTACGGCGTGGTGAGAACGCGGGGCATGAACCGGCTCGACACTTTGCTCGCGGACTGGGATCACAAGCTCGACAGCGACCCGCGCGGGCTGGCCGCCGAAGTGGCGGCTTCGCTGGAGGCGGCCCGCGACGACCCGGACGCGGAATGCGGAAGCTGAGCCACCTGAGATCGGACGAATACAACCAAACACCAGAGTACGCCTGGAGGACAAATGCCTGCCATGAGTAATCAAACCACAGCGAGCGACAGCGGGATGTTTCAACCCGCGGTCGAGACCATGCCCAGGCACGAGCTCGAGACGCTGCAGCTCGAGCGCCTGCAACAGACCGTTCGCCGCGCCGCGCAGAACGTCGCCCACTACCAGTCGGCGTTCGCGGCCGCCGGCGTCTCCCCCGGCGACGTGAACACCTTCGAGGACCTCGCGAGGTTGCCGTTCACCGTCAAGGACGACCTGCGCGCCGCCTATCCCTTCGGCATGTTCGCCGTGCCGCGGGAGCAGGTGGTCCGGGTGCACGCCTCGTCCGGCACGACCGGGAAGCCCACCGTGGTGGGCTATACGCGCGACGACATCGATCTGTGGGCCGACCTGATGGCCCGCACCATGGCCTGCATGGGTGTCCGTCCGGGGGACATCGTCCACAATGCCTACGGCTACGGCCTGTTCACGGGCGGGCTGGGCGCTCACTACGGCGCCGAGCGGCTCGGCGCCACGGTGGTCCCGATGTCCGGCGGCAACACCGAAAAGCAGATCGTGCTGCTGCAGGATTTCGGCGCCCGCGCCCTGTGCGCGACGCCCTCGTACGCCTTGAACATCGCCGAAGTCGCCGAGCAGGAAGGCGTCGACATCCGCGCCCTGCCGGTCGCCATCGGCATCTTCGGCGCCGAGCCGTGGAGCGACGCCATGCGCGCCGAGCTGGACGAGCGGCTCGGCATCAAGGCGGTGGACATCTACGGCCTGTCCGAGATCCTGGGCCCGGGCGTGGCGGCCGAGTGCGTGGAGTCGCGCAACGGGCTGCACGGCTGGGAGGACCACTTCCTGTTCGAGATCATCGACCCGGAAACCGGTGAGCGCAGACCCAAGGGCGAGCAGGGGGAGCTGGTGATCACCACCCTCACCAAGCAGGCCCTGCCGATGATCCGCTACCGGACGCGTGACATCACCTGGCTGAATGACGAGCCCTGTGCCTGCGGCCGCACCCACACGCGCATCATGCGGGTCACCGGCCGGGACGACGACATGCTCATCATCCGGGGCGTGAACCTCTACCCGTCGCAGGTGGAGGCGATGCTGGTGGGCCTGCCGGGCATCGCGCCGCACTACCAGCTGGTGATCCGCCGGGAGGGCGCAATGGACGACATGACCATCGAGATCGAGGCGCTTCCCGACCAGCCGGAAAGCGACTACCCCCGGCTGGCCGGCGAAGTGACCCACCACATCAAATCCATGATCGGCGTAAGCTGCAGGACCGAGGTCAAGGGACCGGGCCAGGTGCCCCGTTCGCAGGGCAAGGCCGTGCGGGTGCGCGACTTACGCAAGAGCTGAAGGTCAACCATGAAACTCGCGAACTACGTTGAAGGCGAATGGCGGGACGGCGCCGGTGAAGGCGTTCCGCTCATCGACCCGGTCACCGGCGACGAGCTGGTGCGGGCGACATCCGAGGGCATCGACATCCGGGCCGCGCTGCGCTACGCGCGCGACACCGGGGGCGCCGAGCTGCGGGCCATGACCTACGGCGAGCGCGCCGCGCTCCTGAAATCCGCGGCCGACGTGCTGACCGCCAACCGCGACCGATACAACGAGATCTCGCTGAAGAACAGCGGCGCGACCCAGGCGGACTGCCGCTTCGATGTCGACGGCGGCATCGGCACGCTCAAATACTACGCGGCGCTCGGGCGCGGCCTCGGCGACGCCCGCTTCCTGATGGAGCCCGGCAGCGATCAGCTCTCGAAAGACGGCGGGTTCGAAAGCGCGCACATCCTGTCGCCCGTGCAGGGCGTGGCGGTCCACATCAACGCCTTCAATTTCCCGTCCTGGGGGCTGTGGGAGAAGATTGCTGTGTCCCTGCTCTCCGGCGTCCCGGCCTTCGCCAAAGCGGCGACGGCGACGTCCTGGCTGAGCCAGGCCATGGTCCACGACGTGGTCGAGGCCGGCATCCTGCCGCCGGGAGCCATCTCATTGATCTGCGCCGGCGGCCACGATCTGATGGAGCACCTCGAGCCCGGCGACCTGGTCGCATTCACCGGGTCGGCCGACACCGCCGCCGGGCTGCGCGGCCACCCGCGGGTCGCGGCCGGCGGCATCCGTTTCAACGTGGAAGCCGACAGCCTCAATACTGCGATCCTCGGGCCCGACGCGGCCCCGGGCTCCCCCGAATGCGACGCCCTCATCCGCGAGGTGCGCCGGGAAATGACCCTCAAGGCCGGCCAGAAATGCACCGCCATCCGGCGCATCCTGGTGCCCACGGAGCATGTCGACGCGGTGGAGGCGGCGCTGGCCGAGCAGCTCGCCGGTGTCACGGTCGGCGATCCGCGCAACGACAAGGTCCGCATGGGGCCGCTGGTCAACAAGGCGCAGCAGAGCGCCGCCTGGGCGGGGCTCGAATCCTTGCGCAGGGATGCACGGGTCGTGCTGGGCGGCGACGACAGCTTCGAGCTGGTGGACGCCGATGCCGGGCGCAGTGCCTTCTTCCCCGTCACGCTGCTGCGCTGTGACGACCCAGCCGCCGCAGACTCGGTCCATAGTGTCGAGGTGTTCGGCCCCGTCGCCACGCTGATGCCGTACCGGCCGGGCGGCGAGGTGTTCGAGACGACCGCCAGAGGCCGCGGCTCGCTGGTGGCCTCGGTGTTCACTGCAGATCCGGATTTCGCCCTCGAGGCGGCGACGGCCCTTTCGCCCTGGCACGGCCGCCTGGCCCTGATCGACGGCGGCGTCGCGCAGGACAACCCGGGGCACGGTGTAGTGATGCCGCAGTGCGTTCACGGCGGACCGGGCCGGGCCGGCGGCGGCGAGGAGCTAGGGGGACTACGGGCACTGCGTTTCTACCATCAGCGCACCGCGATACAGGCCGGCAGCGAGCGCCTGGTAGCGTTGCGGGCCCACGCCGCAGGTTACTGAAAACCACACTGCGATCTCCAGCCGCGTCGGCGGTGGCGCAAGAGGCGCAGTGCCGTATCCGCATTGCCCCTCCGGGCACCTGCGTGCAACCCGCTTCGTGCGCGCGAGGCCCGAGGTCCATCCTTCCTGTTTGTGTCGGCGATGAGGGTCCGAAGGTCTCGGCAATTTCTCACAGTCGCGACACGCAATATGTCACAGCAAGCCTGTCGGCAACCATGCATGCTGAATACATGATGGTCATACAATGACACTGACCATACGGGCCTCGCATTGGCACCCGACGACGAGTCGTGAACGGCGGGTCAGTTGCGTAGAGCCCAAAAGATAACACTCCAGGAAGCGCGGAGAAGAAACTTCGCTGCGCGAGGAAGCGTCCGGGCTTTCTACATCTGTGGAGGTAACCGTCATGACGACGTCAATGGTATTCTGGACCGGTGCCCTTCTCATCTTCATCTACGCCCTGGAGCGGTTCAACACGCCGCCGACCAACCGTTCCTCGACTACATGGATACGCTATCACGTCGCAGCATTGGTCTATGTAGGATTTTTTGAGATCACCTTTGCCGTCATTACGCACTATCCCAGTCTATTTGGTTATCTCGAGGGCATAGCACCGACGTTGAAGGCGGATCTCGAAAACCTCTCCAACACAGGCGACGATATTGAGTCGACCACGGTGGGTATAGCTCTCGTTCTGTCGGTTCTGGTTCCGAAGATTCCCGGCCTCGCACGCGTTGACCGCTCCCTCCGCTTCACATTGCAGCGGGCCGCCGCTATCCCCCACGAAGCGCGACGATTTGCCAAATCCATCAAAACGGCCCGATTCAAACCGGGCAAAGACCTGTCAGACGCCATTGAGGCGCATTACGCAAGCAGAGGATTGACGGGGATCATTCCGGCGGACAACAGCCGGGCTACCGCGCGCAAAATCCACCAACTCACGGCGATGATGCTGAGAATGGAACACTGGGACAAGGATCGGCGATTCGCCGGCTTTCTGCAGGAAAGACAGGAACAGCGCGCGCGTTTGCAGGAACGCTACAACCGCATCATGGAAATGGCCAAGGGCTACTTCCAGTTGCCCGATCAGGAGACCCGCTCTGCTGACGACGGACCGTTGAATGACGTTACCTTGAAATTCCGTATAGGCTTCAGGGATGAGTTGAATGATCTTGTTCTGGAGGCAGCCGAACTGGCCAGCCATACTCTGCTGAGGTGCTGTGTGCGTTCGACGCCGCGGTTCACGGAGGTGCATGCGATGGGCTTGCGGCCGAATGGCGGAGAACACCCCCCGGGCATGAGTCCCGACCAGATAATGCTGTTGCTCGGCGCCCTGGTCTCAGTGCTGCTGCTCTATTCGATACTCGTGAGTAATCCGCAACAGATGGACTCCCTCTCCAGAATCGCAATGGTACCTATCATCTATACCGTTGCCGTCATCTGCGCCGTGATACCGAAGCAGAACTGGGTATTCTTCCAGCGCGAGCCGGGTGAACCGCCGCCAGCTCTCGGATACACGATTTCAGGCCTTGCGGCGATATTTTTCGCCCTCTGTGTCGCCATCCTTTTTCGGGTACTGCTGGAGACAAAGGGTATAGGTCTATCCGAGGCAATTGTGGAAGCGTGGAACGATTTTAGAGATAACAGCATCCCGTGGCTGTTGATGTCATTCGTGACATGTGTAGCGACCGCGGCTGTTATCGACTCCACGCATGTAGCGGCTGTCGATCCCGAGCCACGCCGCCGTTGGTTGGAGGCAGGTGTTCTGGCTGCAGCGCTCAGCCTCTCTGGAGCTTTGGTCTGGTGGCTGCTTCAAGGTGTGCGCGAACCGGGGGACATTCCACCGCTACTCCGCATACTCGGTATAAGCGCCGTAATCGGCGGAGTGATCGGGTACATGGTGCCACACTGGTGTCGCGGCAGTCCCCGGGGGAAGCGAGTCGAAGAGCCGGAGACGGACCGCAACCAGTCCAACTACGAACCCACGGCGTAGGTTATCCGGTTCGGGCACGGCGTTCCGTTACATCTCCCGGTCATTCCTCCCGCCGGGCGCGGCTGTAGTATCTGCACTGATCCACCAGCTCCCGCAGGCAGTCGTCAACACCCCTTCCGGACGTCTCGAGCACATAGTTGGCGGCGCTGTAGTTGCTTTCCCGCTCGGCAAGGATCCGCCGCAGGTCGCTCATGGCCTCGGTGCTGTCCTGCATGGGCCGCAGGTCGCCCTGCGCCACGACGCGATTCATGTGCTCCTCGGGACTGGCCTTGACCCAAACGGTGTAGAACGAGCTCAACACGTCATTGTAAGTCTGCTGTTCCGAAACCAGGCTGCCGCCGGTCTCGAGCACCACAGTCTCGCGCCGCTCGATCACCTGCCTGACAGCCTGGTGCTCCAGGCGTCGGTAGGCCTTCTGTCCGCCGAGGGAAAACAGCTCGGCGATTTTCATGCCCGCGAGCTCCTCGATCAGGTCTCCGAGCCGGATAAACGGCAGCTCCAGCTCCTTCGCCAGGCGTGTCCCCAACGTAGTCTTGCCGCCGCCGCGCAGACCCAGCAGGGCGACACCCAGGGCCGGTCCCGGCGCGTCGGTAAACGTTTTTCTCAGCAGGGAATAGGCGGCCTGCTGCTGCTCCAGGGTGAGGCGCTCGAGGAAGCTCAGCAACGGCTTCAACTGGATGCCGGGGGCTTCGGTGGAGGGCAGCAGCTCCGGGAACTCGACGTTCAACGCCTCGGCGATCTGCCACAGCAGGGTGACCGATATATTGGCCTGGCCGCTTTCGAGCTGTGCCAGATAGCGTTCCGAGATTCCCGAGTGCCTGGAAAGATCCTTGCGGCTCATGCCGCGCTCGGCGCGCAGGCCCCGCGTCCGGTCGCCGATTCCGCCGATATAGGCTTGGATCGAGTCGGACGCCGACGCGGTCGAAGCCTCCGCCTCCAGGGCGCGCCGTCCAGCTCCGGTGCCGCCGGTGTCATCAATCATGTCGTCGTTCCCGCGAGTCTGACTCGGTAACCGGCGTTGCCCCGCAGGGGTCCGCTCCCGGCTGGTGTGAACGAAAATCGTTCGCACTGAACACGGATTCATGGCTACCTTGATGAACTATAGTGCCTTTACAGGCGTGGGGAAAGGGTATACTGTAAATCATCATGTATTAACTTGCAGTGTTTGGGGTCCCAACCGGGGAGCAGCCTGCATGCTTCCACAGCTGACAACGAGCCAGAATCATGACGCCAGATGAGTTCACTCCACTAATCGCCCGCATCACCGAGTCCGTACACGGCCGTCCGCTGGACGATGACCTGGCGGCTTACCTCAATGAGACATTTCCTCCCGGACACGAGGCTTTCGAGGATATACGAAAGGCCTGCCAGGAGGCGATAGCGGAAGGCTGGATGTGCAGCCGCGAGGCCGGAGGCATCCGCTTCGGGCGCGTGGTGAAGCCGGGACCGGACACCCACGACTTCAGCGTCGACGTCGTTGCCATGAGCGACGTCAAGGGCCCGCACCATCGGCACCCCCTCGGGGAGATTGACATGGTCATGCCGGTCACCCCGGACGCCCGCTTCGACGGCCACGGCGCCGGTTGGTGCGTCTATGGCGCGGATACGGCGCATTACCCCACGGTGTCGGCCGGGGAGGCCATCGTGTTGTATCTACTTCCAAAAGGCCAAATAGAGTTCACCAAACAGTAATCGGCCGAATACTCAGGAGGACGGTATGTCAGAACTTGCATCGACCCCTCCGGGGGAAATCGCCGGCGACGCCGCCGGCCCGGACCTGCCGGTCGAGTTCAACGCGGCGTCGTACTTCATCGACCGCCACCTGGCCGAAGGCCGCGCGGAGAACGTCGCGGTAATCGACGACGCCGGCTCGTACAGCTACCGGGAGCTGGCGCAGCGCATGAACCGGGCCGGAAACGCCCTGACCGGTCTCGGCCTGCGCCAGGAGATGCGCTTCGCCATGTGCATGCTCGATTCCGTCGACTTCCCGGCGGTGTTCTGGGGCGGCATGAAAGCCGGCCTGGTGCCCATTGCCGTCAATACCCTGCTCACCAGCGAGCACTACGACTATATCCTGCGCGATTCCCGCGCCCGCGCCCTGGTCGTCAGCGAGGCGCTGCTTGATCAGTTTCAACCCATCCTCGAGAACCAGCCCGCCCTGGAGCACGTGATCGTGGTGGGCCGGGACGGCCACGGGTATCCGCTGCTCGACGACCTGATGGCGGACGCGGCCGACGACCTCGAACCCGCCGACACGCGCCGCGACGACATCGGTTTCTGGCTGTACTCCTCCGGCTCCACCGGCAGCCCCAAGGGCGTGAAGCACCTGCACCGCAACCTGGTGGCCACGGCGGAGCTGTACGGCAAGGGCGTGCTCGGCATCCGGGAAGACGACGCTATTTTCTCGGCGGCGAAACTTTTCTTCGCCTACGGCCTGGGCAATGGCATGACCTTTCCGTTCTCCGTCGGAGCGACAGCCGTATACCTGGCCGGGCGGCCCACGCCGGACGCGGTCATGGAGGTTATGGCCAGGCACCGGCCGACGATATTCTGCGGTGTTCCCACGCTGTTCACGGCGATCCTCGGCGACCCCGACAACACACCGGCCCGCGGCAGCGACCGGCTGCGGGTGTGCATCTCGGCCGGCGAAGCCCTGCCGGAGAATATCGGCAACCGCTGGACCGAGCGTTTCGGCGTGGAGATTCTGGACGGCATCGGCTCCACGGAGATGCTGCACATCTTCCTGAGCAACTGGCCCGGCAAGGTCCGCTACGGCACTTCCGGTACGCCGGTGCCCGGCTACCAGGCGCGGCTGGTGGAGCAGGACGGCAGCGAAGTCGGCGTCGGCGAGATCGGCGAGCTGCTGATCTGCGGCCCGTCCGCCGCCGAGGGGTACTGCAACCAGCGGGAGAAGAGCCTGGACACGTTCATGGGCTGGTGGACGCGCACCGGCGACAAGTACTTGATGGACGAGGACGGCTACTTTCATTACTGCGGGCGCACCGACGACATGTTCAAGTCGGGCGGCAACTGGGTGTCGCCGTTCGAAGTCGAGTCGGCGATCATCAGCCACGACAAGGTGCTGGAGGCGGCGGTCATCCCGCACTCGGACGGCGGCGGCAACCTGAAACCCAAGGCCTACGTCGTGGTCAAGGAGGGGGTGGAGCCTTCCGACGCCCTCGGCGAGGAGCTGCAGGAGTTCGTGAAGCAACGGATCGAGAACTGGAAATATCCCCGCTGGGTGGAGTTCCTCGACAGTCTGCCCAAGACCGCTACCGGCAAGATACAGCGCTTCAAGCTGCGGGACATGGACCAGGGCTGACCGGCGGGGATGGACACGGCCAAATGCAATCCGCGACTCGATGTCCGCGGCGTCGGGCTGGAGTACGTCTGGACAGGACCGTCGCCGGATGACGCGCCGACCCTGGTGTTCCTGCACGAAGGCCTGGGCTGCGCGGCGCTGTGGAAAGACTTTCCGGAACGGGTAGCCGAAGCCACCGGGCTGGGGGGGATGGCCTACAGCCGGCAGGGATACGGCGGCTCGGACCCCGTGGAGGTGCCCCGTCCCCTGACCTACATGCATGACGAAGGCCTCGATGTACTGCCGGCGGTGCTGGACGCGGCGGGGATCCGGTCGACGATACTAGTGGGCCACAGCGACGGCGGCTCGATCGCCCTGATCAACGCCGGCGGCGTGCGCGATCCGCGGGTACGCGGTCTAGTGACGTTGGCGGCGCATGTTTTCAACGAGGAGCTGTCGGTGCGCAGCATCGAGGCCGCCCGGGCGGCCTACGAAGAGGGCGGGCTGCGCACCCAGCTGGCCCGCTGGCACGGCCACAACGTCGACGGCGCCTTCTGGGGCTGGAACCGGGCCTGGCTCGATCCGGGTTTTCTGGAATGGAACATCGAAGAGTTCCTGCCGGGGATCGAAATTCCCTGCCTGGTGATCCAGGGTGAAGACGACCAGTACGGCACCATCAAGCAGGTCGAGGCCATCGAGCGCGGGGTCGCCGGGCCCGTGGAGCGGCTGATGCTTCCCGACTGCCGTCACGCCGTGTACCGCGACCAGCCAGAGGCGACGCTCGACGCGATCGTGCGTTTCACCGAGCGGTGCCTGGCGGCCGGCGGGGAACCTGCCGGCGCCGGGGCGCGGAACGCGGTCGGGGACACGGACCGGCCATGAGCTACCAGGACATCCTCGTCGAATCCCGGGATACGGGCGTTCATTTGATCACCCTGAACCGCCCGAAGGTGCGCAACGCACTGCGCACCCGCACACTCGAGGAGATCGCGGATGTCCTGGAAGCCGCCGACGCGGATCCGGACATCCGAGTGTGCGTCATCGCCGGCAGCGAGGAGTATTTCGCCGCTGGAGCCGATATCAAGGAGATGGCGGGCACCGGCCCGGTGGATGTTCTGGCCGACCCGCGCCAGTCCCACCGGCGGAGAATCGACCGCTTCAGCAAGCCGCTCATCGCCGCGGTCAACGGCTATGCCCTCGGCGGCGGCTGCGAGCTCGCCATGCAGGCCGATATCATCATCGCCGGCGACAACGCCCGCTTCGGGCAGCCGGAGATCAACCTCGGTATCATCCCGGGAGCGGGCGGGACCCAGAGGCTGATACGCGCCGTCGGGCAATCGCTGGCCATGAAAATGGTGCTGTCCGGGGAAATGATCGACGCGCGTACAGCGCGGGAGGCCGGCCTGGTGGCGGAGGTCTCGCCGCCCGAGCTGACCCTGGAAAAAGCCCTGGAGCTGGCCCGCATCATCGCCGCAAAGCCGCCGGTCGCCGTGCGCCTCGCCAAGGACGCCATGCGCCAGGCGTTCGAGACCGCGTTGAGTGCGGGACTCGACTACGAGCGCAAGGCGTTCACGATTCTGGCCGCCACCGAGGACCGCAACGAGGGCCTGGCGGCATTCATGGCCAAGCGCAAGCCGCGTTTCACCGGGCGATGAGCTACAACACCATACTTTTCCAGTTGAGCGACGGGCGCGCCACGGTCACGCTGAACCGTCCCGACCGCCTGAACAGCATCACCCTGGAGATGCACGAGGAGCTCCGCGACGCGCTGCGCCGGGTCCGAAGCGAGCCGGGCGTGCGTTGCCTGGTAATCACCGGCGCCGGTCGCGGATTCTGCTCGGGCCAGGATCTGTCCGAGCGGGTTTTCCCCGACGGCGGCGCGCCGGATCTCGGCGAGTCCCTGGAGAAGCGTTACAACCCGCTGGTCCGGACCCTGCGCGGGATGGAGATGCCGGTAGTCTGCGCCGTGAACGGGGTGGCTGCCGGCGCCGGCTGCAATCTGGCCCTGGCCGGCGATATCGTGCTGGCCGCGCGGTCAGCGAGCTTCGTGCAATCTTCCTGCAAGCTGGGCATCGTTCCCGACGCCGGGGGGACCTGGATCCTGCCGCGTCTTGTCGGCCACGCGCGGGCGCTGGGCCTGGCCATGCTCGGCGAGCCATTGAGCGCCGCGCAGGCGGAAGACTGGGGCATGATCTGGCGGTGCGTCGATGACGACCGGCTGGTCGCGGAGACCGACGCGCTGGCGGCGGACCTGGCATCCCGGCCCACCCGGGGACTGGCCCTGGCCAAGCGCGCGTTCA
>JBEPXV010000031.1:0-11195 GCA_041641695.1 Gammaproteobacteria bacterium
AGCACCGGCATGGCGGGGGACACGCCGGTGGGTATTCAACTGGTGGCCGGGCGATTCGAGGAAGACCACCTGCTGCGCGCCGGTGAGATCGTGGAGCGCGGCGGGGTTCCCGAGCTGCCGGTTGACCCGGTCTGACGATACCTCATTCAGCGCGGGTTGACTCTCGCGCCGGCGTTCCATCGGCCCCGCCGTGTACCGCGGCGGGGCCGATTACTCTCGTGTTCAGGCGGCGAGCGAGTCACGTACGCGCTCGAGCCGCTCGCGAACCTCTCCGGCGAGCTTGTCGACACCCGGCTTGTCGACAAGGTTCAGAACCGCCTCCGGGTCCATGAACACCACCCCGACGGCGCCGTCGGCCTCCTCGCGCACCACGACATTGCAGGGCAGAAGAACGCCGATATCGGGGTCGGCCTCCAGTGCCTGGTGCGCCAGCGCCGGATTGCAGGCGCCGAGGATGCGGTATGGCCTGTGCTCGACGTCCAGCTTTTCCTTCATGGTTTTCTTAACGTCAATCTCGGTCAGCACACCGAAGCCCTCGGACTTCAGTGCCCCGGTGACCCGATCGACGATGCTGTCGAAGTCGCCCTCGACCGTCGTGCTGAATGCGTACATGTCTTTCTCCGCGAATGATGAGTCTGAATGTGGACAAGGCCGATGCACAGGCGTTCCCTAAAGATATAACGTCCGTGGCCAAGGCGCCGCTGACGGCCGCCGGCGCCACAAAGCTTCCCGTCACCCGCCGTGGGGACGGCGGCAGGTCCGGGCAGCTTGTGCTCCCGGCTGCTATTCGTATAATTCACTCCGTCATTGGGGAGTAGCCGCCCTCCTGTTTAGAGGGGCCCGCGTCAACACACTTGGCCCTTCGGCCGTGGCGCGGGCAGCTTACCGAGCCTGGCGAGACCTTTGACCATGCCGCCGCCGGTTGGGCCGGAGGGGAGGCGTGGTCATCGGTGCATCGTCCGGCCCGGGAGCTTGTGAGGTGGAGAGTTTTTTCGTTGCCACGGGTCTGGTCGCCCTCGCCGAGATCGGCGACAAGACGCAGCTGCTCGCCTTTGTCCTTGCCGCGAAGTTTCGCAGACCCGTTCCCATCGTGCTCGGCATTCTTGCCGCGACCCTGATCAATCACGGCCTCGCTGCCGGCCTCGGTGCCTGGCTGGCCGCGCTGATTCCGCCCGATGCCCTGCGCTGGGGGCTGGGGCTGTCCTTCATTGCCATGGCGGCCTGGGTGCTGGTGCCGGACGATCTGGAGGGAGACGGGTTGCCGAGGGCCGGCCTGGGTGTATTCGGCGTGACCCTGGTCGCGTTTTTCCTTGCCGAGATGGGCGACAAGACCCAGGTGGCGACGGTGGCCCTGGCCGCCGGCTACGCGTCCGTCGCTACGGTGGTCGCGGGAACCACGCTGGGCATGATGATCGCCAATGTCCCCGCGGTGTATCTGGGCGAACGCGGTGCCCGGGTCCTGCCCATGGCCTTGGTGCGCGGCGGCGCTGCGCTGCTGTTCGTGGTAGTCGGCGGCGCGGTGCTGCTCGGCGCCGGATGGGGGCCCCGATCATGAAGCCCGGTCGGCGGGACGTGGGCTGGCATCAGCACGAGATAAATGCGCTGCCTGGACGGAAACAGCCGCGCCGGTGTCACGATCTTGTGCTAATGTTCGATTCCCCTTAGGGAAGTGACTGGCTTGCGCCTCTGGCCGACGGACGGTTGAATTGGCCGTTTCGCCGGGGCACCTTGCCCGTGTGATCCAGTCCCACGGACGGACACAGTGTCACTGATGCCACGGCGGTGTCGGGTCCACGATCTTTACCAGGCACCGGCATCCGATCCTGAACCAAAGGGGTAACTTCGTGCTCGCCCGCTCTGCGGGGCAGCGAGCCGGGCGCATGGCTGTGTCATGCGGTGCGAGGCATTGCGAGCTGTTTCCGGAACCCGGCAAGCCAAAGCGCATTGTGCGATTGGCATGTCCAGGCGTCTTGAGCGTGCTCGTAGTCCTTGCCGACACAGCCGCCGCCTCAATATCAACAATAAACTCCTAGTGGGGGTGCAGTAATGAGACGAGCAGTATCCGTAGTAGCAATCATGTTCATCAGTGGCGCGGCCATGGCGCAGACGGATATTGATGCCAATATCAATGCCAATATTAACGACCTGGACCAGGAACAGGTCCAGATTGTGGCAATCGAGAATCCACCCCCTGATACCAACAATGTCGGCTCCTCGAGGAATGACAACGCCAGCTCGTCCTCGTCGAAGTCCAGCTCCAACAACAGCCTGGCGAACGTCGGCAATACCTCGATCAACGTCGAGGGCGACGATTACCCCGCCTCCTCGGCTATCGCGCCGAGCATCAATCCGACGTCCCCGTGCATGGGGTCCTCGTCAGCCGGCGGCCAGGGGATGTCGTTCGGGGTCAGCATTGGGTCAAGCTGGCGTGACAAGGAATGCGAGAAGCGGGAGGCGTTCAGGATGGGCATGGAATCCGGGCATCCCGAGGTCACCGCCCTGGCGCTGGAAGTGTACCGGAGCCTCGAAGCGGTGCAGGAAGCTCTGAATCCGGATCAGGCGGGCGAGCAGGCGCGGGCCGGGCCGTCGAGTGGATCGGCGTACAACAACGCGTTGGCCGGCGCGCGGCCATCCCTGCCGTAGCGGCGGACCCGCCCATGCGGGGAGGCGTGGTCAGCCTTGGTGCTGTGCGCCGCCCTCGCCGGGCCCCTCCCCGGGGGCAAACGCGTGGCGTGAGACGACCTTCTCCTCGGGCATGATGCCCTGGGGCCGGAACAGGACGATACCGGCGAGCAGCAGTGCTACGAACAACCAGCGCAGGTACGAGGCGCGCGAGGGCAGGTCCTCGGAAATGGCGCCGAGGACGGGCTCCAGGGCTCCGACCATGAACGCCGTGCCGCTCCATACCGCCCAGACGATGAACGCGCCGAGCACGGCGCCGGCGTTGTTGCCGCTGCCCCCCAGCATGAGCATCACCCAGACCATGAAGGTGGCGAACAGCGGCCGGAAGTGGCTGTAGTCGATGGTCACCGTGTAATGTGCGTAGAGGCCTCCCGCGATGCCCATGATCACCGCGCCGAACACGAATGACTGGATGCGCACCCAGGGCACGTTCTTGCCGCTCATCGCCGTCGACGACTCCTCGTCGCGGGTGGCACGCAGCATCCGCCCCCAAGGCGAGCGCACGGCCCTTTCCGCCAGCAGGTACACCGCCACGACGAAGACTGTTATCACGATAAGGTACAGGTACGTGTAATCGCGCGGGGTCAGCGGCTCCAGGAATACGGTGAGCCAGTGCGGGCCGCACTGCTCTTCGAGAATGCAGCGGCCCGGCTGCGGGATACCGCGCAGGGGCTGTGGACCGTTGGCCAGCCAGCGCTCGTTCTGAAAGATCAGGCGAATGATCTCGGCAATGCCGATGGTGGCGATGGCCAGAAAGTCCATGCGCAGCCGCAGTACCGGCACGGCGATGAGCAGAGCGACGATTCCGGCGACGACCGCGCCGGCGGCGATGCCAACCAGGAAGGGCATCTCCAGCCCGAACGCCTGCTGGGTGTACTGGGCGAGTGTGCCCGTCGGCTCGGCGGTCGTGAACAACGCCGTGGTGAACGCGCCGATGGCGAAGAAGCCCGCGATGCCGAAATTGAGGTGCCCCCCGTAACCCCACTGGGTGTTCAGCCCCAGGGCCAGGATGGCGTAGATGCCGCCCATGGTGGCGAACGAGACCAGGTAGGCCAGCCCGCCGGACTCGAGCCAGGCGGCCAGAACGAATGCGGCGGCGACGCCGGCGGCGATGCCCAGCGGGAGCCGCAACACCCAGCGGATGCGCAGCAGGGCCACGCCCGCCACCGACAGTGGAATGGCAACCAGCAGGGCTTTGACGATCGTGGCGGCATCCATCATGTCAGCTGCCTCCGCCGAACAGGCCTTGGGGACGGAGTAGCAGTGTGAGCACCATCAGGACGAACGCCACTGCCGGGCCGTAGGCCGGGTTGAGAAAGGCGGTGGACACCTGCTGGGCGACGCCGATGATGATGGCGCCCACCAGCGCGCCGCGTGGATTGCCGATGGTGCCCATGATCACCGCCGCGAACATCGGCAGCAGCAGCCAGAATCCCATCTCCGGCCGCAGCTGGGACGCCAGCCCGTACATGACCCCGCCGGCGGCGGCCAGGGCGCCGCTCATGATCCAGGTCCAGGCGATGACCCGCTCGGTATTGATGCCGCGCACCTGCGCGAGCTCGGGATTGTTGGCCGTGGCCCGCATGGCCTTGCCCATTTTGGTCCTGCCGAGCAGCAGGTAGATCAGGCCCACCAGGGTGAATGCCAGCACCAGGATGAAGATCTGGTCGGCCTGGACCTGCACGCCGATCAGCGTGAAGGACGGGTTGGCGCGGCCCTGGTAGTAGAAGTGAAAATCCGATCCCCAGGCGAGGTAAATGAGCGAACGCAGCAGAAAGGCCATGGCCAGCGACGCCATCGCGAACAACACCAGCGAGGACTTCTGTATCCGCAGCCGCCGGTAGACGACCCGGTCCAGGCCCAGCGCCGCCAGCCCGACCAGCGGCATGGCGATGATCATGCCGACGATCAGGTCCCAGCCAAACGAGAAGGGCCCGAGCGCCGGAGACTGCCCAGGCCACACGGTAACGACTGCAAAGGCGATGTAGGCCCCGAGGGTCACCAGGGCGCCGTGGGAGAAATTGGGGAACTTGAGTACGCCGTAGATCAGGGTGAGACCGATGGCGCCCAGACCGATGACACCGCCCAACATCACGCCCCAGACGGCCAGCGACAGCAGGCGGCTGCGCGCGACGTCCTGCACTTCGGCTGCCAGCCACAGGCCCAGCAGTACCAGGATGACGGCTGCGACCATGGCCGTGCGGGTCTGCAGCGCGGCCTTGAGCCGCTCGGCCGGACGCAGCTCGCGCCAGTCGGTCGCCGCCCTGGATGTTTCCGCGATGTCTGCGGCGTCGGTCATCAATCAACCTCCCAGATACAGTCGTCCAACTTCCGGGTCATTGAGCAGCTCCCGGCCGCCTCCCTCGAATCGGTTCTGGCCGTTGGCGAGAACATAGCCGCGATGGGCCATGTACAGGGACTGCTTGGCGTTCTGCTCCACCATCAGCACGGCGATGCCTTCCTCGTTGACCCGCACGATGCGATCAAAAATGACTTCCACCATTTTCGGCGCCAGTCCGGCCGAGGGCTCGTCCAGCAGCAGCAGCTCGGGGTCCAGCATCAGGGCGCTGCCCATGGCCACCATCTGGCGCTCGCCGCCCGACATCTTGCCGGCGTCCTGGCGGCGCCGCTCCTTGAGCCGCGGGAACAGCTCGAACACGCGTTCCTTGCGCTCGGCCATGTCGCCGTCGCTGAGCACGAAGGCGCCCATCTCCAGATTGTCCTCGACGGTCAGGTCGGTGAACACGTTCGCCACCTGGGGCACATAGCACATGCGCAGCTTGACGATGTCGTAGGGTTCCAGCCGCGAGATGTCCTGATCCTTGAACGAGATGGCGCCCTTCCAGGGATGCAGGAGCCCGAACACGGCTTTCATGAGCGTCGACTTGCCGGCGCCGTTGGGGCCGATCACCGAGACGATCTCGCCGGCGTTCACCTCGGCGGACACGTCGCTGAGCACCTCGACGTCGCCGTAGCCGCAGGTGATGGCGTCAACCTTCAGCAGCGGCATACTGCCCTCCGAGATAGGCCTCGAGCACGCGCGGATCGGTGCGCACTGCGTCGGGCGTGCCCTGCATCAGATGGCTGCCCTCGCTCATGACGATCACCGGATCGCACAGGCTCATGACCAGGTCCATGTCGTGCTCGATCAGCAGAAAGGTGATGCCCCGCTCGCGGCGAAGGATCTCGATGTTCTCCGTCAGGCGCTTCATCAAGGTGCGATTGACGCCGGCGCCGGGCTCGTCGAGCAGCACCAGGGTCGGGTCCGCCATCAGGGTGCGGGCAAGCTCCAGCAGCTTCTTCTGGCCGCCGGACATGCTGCCCGCCGGGTCGCGTGCCATGTGTGAGAGATCGACGAACTCCAGCACTTCCAGCGCCTTGGCGCGGTGACGCTCCTCCTCGCGGCGCACCGCCCCGGGCCGCAGCCAGGTATTGAAGATATTCTCGCCGGCCTGGTTTGCCGGCACCAGCATGAGATTCTCCAGGACCGTCATGCTGTGGTGCTCGCGCGGGATCTGGAAAGTGCGCGCCAGGCCGCGCTGGAAAATACGGTAGGGCGGCAGATTGGTGATGTCGCGGCCTTCGAAGTGAACGCGCCCGGCGTCGGGCCGGATGAAACCGGTGATGATATTGAACAGGGTGGTCTTGCCGGCCCCGTTCGGGCCGATCAGGCCCGTGATGGTGCCGGGCCGCACGTCGAGCGTGCAGTGGTCGATGGCCCGGAGCCCGCCGAAATTCTTCACCAGGTCGCGGACTTCGAGCAACGGGTTCTGGCGTTCGGACTCGGCGTCTGGCACGGACCGCCTCCTCTTCGTACTTGAATCGGGGCCGGCGGAATCGATACCGCCGGCGGATTGCCCCCGGACTGCGGCGACGGCTCAGTGCAGCCCGGACGTCAAGGGAGGCCGTATGATACAACAACAGGGGGTGATTTCTCACATCGATCCGCCTGGCGCGCTCCCGCGCGTAATTCGCGCGTCGCGCCGCGCCGGGTCCGTAGTCGGCGTCAGAGTGTCGAGCGCTTCGGTTGGTGGCGGCGCCTCGCCGTCCGGGAAGCTCTTGGCGTTTGCGAACCGACGGAGAACGGTTTTGGCGATGTAGTCGGCGGCATGCTGGACCTCTGTCTGAAATGCTTTCGCTCGGCCGTCCAATACTCGCCGACCCTTGTACTCCACCTCCTGGTCAAGCATCGGTCTCTTTTCACCATCGCGAAGGATTCTTGCCCTGGCTTTTATGACCAGCACCAACTCCGGTGTATTGTCAGGGTGGAACTGCCAGGCGCGTCTGGAGCTTTGCAGCGCCGCTTTCTCAAAGGTCAGCTCGATGATGGTGTTGGGGGTGCGTGCGCTGTCTCCTGCCGCCACGGAGCGGCTCCGCGACACCCTTGGAAGGGGGCGAGCACCCGACTCCGTGAGCCCGTGTTCCAGTGCCTCGCGTACCCGGCCGCCGAATCCCGTTGGCGAGAAGTGGACATCGAGCTCCCGGTGAATACCTCTTGCGGCCCTGCCGGTTCCCACACCTTCGATGACGCCACCGATCGCCAATGCGGCGCCCCACACCGCGGCGCGAAACGGGTCCCCGGCCAATAGAATAGCACCGCCGATCACCGCGCTGGAGCCAAGTTTGCTGGCGACTCGCCCGGCCGCTCCGCGCGGCTTGCGGAGCGCGGGAGTGCGGCCTTTCCAGCGTGTCGTCACAACAATGGTCCGCCGGGCCGACGATAATCCTTCCACGTCGCCGGTGGACCATGCTGCGTTCGGCATTGCCAGTGATTCGTAGGCCGTATTGCATTGGTTGCCGGCACAACGAACGTGGCTGTCGCTTACTTTCTGAGGTGTACCGGCGCAGCCGGCGACGGACAGGCCGGCGACCATCATCCAGAGCCGGATGAACAGCTTCAGGTTCCGTGGCGGCTTGCCCGGCGCATCGATCGGTGGCGGATTCCGGAATGGCGCGTTCATGCTCTTTCTCCGCTATGTGTCGGCCTGCGCAGGCTCGAACGAGTGTGCCCGGCGGCGCTTTTGAAGAGGGAACCCATGTGCTCGTCCACCCGGTCGCGTGTCAGCAGCAGGACGATCGACTCGGCGCTGGAGATAGTCGAGGCCCCGGCGGCGATATAAAACAGCCAGGCATGGAAGCCGGATATGAACGACACCACCAGGAAGGCACCGCCGATCACGGCCGTCACCTTGTGGGAGTAAAGATGCAGGTTGGCAAATCGGCGAAACCGGATCCATCCGATGGCAATAGCTGCTGCCCACATGCCGATCGACAATGCCAGCACGAAGCCGGGCCGGCCCGCCGCCACTTCGGGGCGGAGCATCAACAGCCAGATAACTGCGCTGGCCAGTAGGGCGGCATCGGCCGTGGAATCGAGCTTGGCGCCGACTGCGGTCACCTGGTTTCGGGACCGCGCGATAAAGCCGTCCGCCGCATCGGTGAGTAGAGCCGCTATCAACAAGGCACCCAACGACGTGGATTGACCGTGAATCGCCAGCGTCCAGAGCACGGGAAGGAAAACCAGCAGCCGCGCGAGAGACAGAGTGTTGGGGATGTTCCAGATCATCTTGATTCACCGTGTAAGTAGTTCGGGAGAGGAGTGGGCGGCCCTCTGATGAGGTTGAGGACCGCCCGCGCCGGCTACCGTGCCGTACCCATCGACTGCTGTACTGCATTCATTACCGTGCCCCCTGCCGGGCTGCGGGAAGCGGCACCGGCGGCGGCACGCGTCGCGGAGTACGTCCCACTGACCTGGATCAGGACACCGTTGCACGTGAGCCCGTTTCCGGCGAGGGTTCCGGTAATCGTGTTGCCGGAGATCGTTCCCTTGATCAGCATCGATCCCTGGCACTTAACTCCCGGTTCGTTGAAACGTGCCCCGGGAACGGTCACGGTGAACGCGTTGCCTTTCAGCTTGCCGGTCCCCGATTGCGAGATGCCGGGGTCGCTGGTGACATTGCCTTTGTCATCAATGACGATCTGAATCGACCCTGATATGTGTTCCGGTGGCACCCCTTTCGCACTGAGGGTGGCCGTGGCAAATCCGTTGTAGGTGCCGGCGAACGCGTTGGCGGGGCTTCCGCCGCCACCGGCCGCGTCGCCGCCGACCTCTCCGGTTTCGCCGGTGCGACCGCCACTGCCGCTGCTGCTGCCGCCGCCGCATGCCACGAGGGCCACGGTGAGGAGGAGGCCCGTCGTCAAGGCGGCGATACGGGCGGTGGCTTGAACAAGCCACTTATACCGGACACGTGCCTCGACCTCGGTCGTTTCACTGCAAATAGAACGTCTCATGACGCCCTCCTTTGTGATTCGCACCGCTGAATTGGCAGCGCTGCCCGGCGGCGGTGCAAACGCGCGGGGTTTGCCGTACTGACGCTGAGCGCCGGAATCAAACATCGACGTGCTACGTTCGGCGCGACTCGGAAGAAATCTTTCATGCTCGGTTCCTCGAATGTCGGGTGGCACAGGCTGAAACCTGTTGCTCTGGATACAACTCAAGATTCATGCCACTCCGGCGGATCGAGAATTGCCAATCAAAACAATCGATTACGTCAGGCTCATAAAGACGTGTGGTTTCAGGAAAAGTGTGATATGTGTGAATCGTATGGACAGATGGTGTGGTGGCGTGGCCTCGATGGAGAATCTGCGACGGGTAGCGATAACGCTTCTGGCAGTTGCAACGGTGCTGGTCGCATTTCTTTGTTTCGCGGACCTGAAGCACTCACAGTTCATCGGCTTCCGCGGCCACTACGGGAACAACGATTTTTCGGTTGCCACGGTGTATGAGGGGAGTCCCGCTGATGTCGCGGGTCTGCAATCCGGCGATATAATTGCGGCCCAGGACAGCCGCGGCATCGCGGAATGGTATTCGCGCTATCGATCCGACCGCGATCTTTATATGGAGAGGCACCAAGAGCTCTCCGGTCCGATTCGTTACGATGTCACCCGGGATGGACGATCCCGTATTTTTTATGTGGCACCACGCGGCGTTCTTTTCTCGGACATTGTCCGGGTCTACGGTGTACGACTGGTCCTCATCGTGCTTCTGGTATTCCTGATGATCGTGATTTTGAAGTCCAGGACCAATGAGCCCGCCGGTGTTGTGGTTACGTTGACGTTCGGTCTGGCCAGCCTCTGGCTGATAGTGGACATACCGGATTGGTGGGAATTCCTTTCTCCGGTGCAGTCGGGGCTTCCGCACAGCGCGATGTATCTGAAGAAGATGGCGGAAATTCTGTTTCTACAGCTGGCTGTCGCGTTCCTCGTGCATGTTGCCCTGGTGTTTCCCACCCGTCATCCGTTGCTGGACCGCTTCCCGCGGCTGTTGTTGATCAACTATTGTGGACCCTTGCTTGTGCTTGCCATATTGGCGGTCGGCGCGGACGGCGGTTCCTTGAATCAGCTGGCCGTCGTGCACCGGGCTCGACTATGGATCAATACCGTCGTCATGATCGCGGCCGCGGCGATAATGTTGACCAATTACCGTATGCTTTCCTCCCCGGGTGACCGTGCCCAAATACGCTGGATCGTAGCCTCGCTGGTTCTGTTTGTCGGGATTCACATGATCCTGTGGAATCTCCCAAAGATGGTGATTGGTCATCCCCTGGTGCCGGACTACGAGTGGGCGCTGCTGCCAATGACGCTGGTACCGATTGCCATGACTATGTCCATCGTCAATCATGAATTGTTCGGCATACGCGGTATTATTCGCGGGAGAATCAAGCTGCTGAACACGATGCTCGAGCGCGAGAAGTCCATGGTCGTTAATCGCGACCGGCGCATACAGGATATGAGGCGGGAGCTGGCCGAGCTGAACAAGTCCCTGGATCAGTATCGCCGGGCCGAGCTCGGTGACCCGCCCGGACGCCCCGGCTCTTCATTCACCCGGTTGGAGCAGCGTTTTCCGGAGATCGGAGCCATTCGACGGGTTCGGCTGCGGGGTGCAAGCCCGAAATGGGAGCCTATCTTCGAACGTGTCGTGGTGGCGGCGCGGGGATCCGTACCCGTCATGATTGTCGGAGATTCCGGCACCGGAAAAACCAACCTGGCGTGGGCGGTTTACCGGCTCGGCGACCGGGTGGACCGGGTCTACAAAGAGATCAGCTGTGCGCAATTCGAGCACGCGGATCCGGCTTTCAGTCTCGGGCGGTTGTTTGGAATCGGAACCGGACACGGTCTGACCAATGTCCCCCGGGAGGGGCGGGCCGGCCTGCTGGAAGAATGCGACGGCGGCACGCTGTTCCTCGATGATTTCGACCGGCTGCCGTTGAATGTACAGGATATGCTCCTGCATCCGCTGGAGGGCAGGTCGTTTGATCCCGGTATCGGAGTCGGTTCGGCCCGCAATGTGTCGATCAAGTTCATTCTCGCCACCAACCGTGATCCTGACCGGCTGGTAGAGGAAGGGCTGTTTCGGGGAGATGTTTTGAGCCGGATTGGAGAACGAATTGACGTGCCGCCGCTTCGCGACCGGCCTGAAGATATTCCGCTTCTCGTGGAGCACTTCCTCGGCA
>JBEPXV010000032.1:0-11021 GCA_041641695.1 Gammaproteobacteria bacterium
ATTCATCGATACCCGCGCCGGACTGGATCCCCCGGGCGCAGTCGCGCAGGACCCGGTACAGGCCGGGGGCCGTCGCCCGCTCGGCATCGCTCAGGTACTGGTTGCGGGAGCTCAGGGCCAGGCCGTCCGCGGCCCGGGCTGTCTCCACGCCCTCGATCTCCACCGGCATCGCCAGGTCCGCCACCATGCGCTTGATAATGGTGAGCTGCTGGTAGTCCTTGCGGCCGAATACAGCCACATCCGGCGCCACGATATTGAGCAGCCGGGCAACCACCGTGGTCACCCCCTGAAAGTGCGTCGGCCGGTGCTCGCCGCACAGGATCTCGCCCAACTCCGGCACCACGACCCGGGTCTGGCGTTCCGCGCCGCGGGGATACATGGTCGCCTCGTCGGGCATGAACACCGCGGCGACCCCCAGACGTTCCAGCGCCGCCCGGTCGACGTCCAGAGTGCGGGGGTAGCTGGCCAAGTCCTCGTTCTCCCCGAACTGCAGCGGATTCACATAGATGCTGGCCACCACCGCCCCGCAGCGACGCAGCGCGTGCTCCACCAGCGCAAGATGCCCCTGGTGCAGGTTGCCCATTGTCGGGACGAAAGCAATGGAACCGTACCGGCCGCGCAGGTCAGCGACGCAGCGGCGTACCTCGCCAATACTTTTCAGCTCGCGCACCGCCGGCGCCGGTTCAGGCATTGGACAGCGGGTTGAAATAGTGGCGGCCGCTGCGCGTGTCCTTGATACGCTCGACGAGCGTGTTGAAATCCGCCTCCACGTCCACGAAATTGATCTCGGCGGCGTTGATGATCAACAGCGGCGTATCCGTGTAGCGATGGAAGAAACGGGTGTAGGCTTCCACCAGCTCCTCGAGATAGCCGGGATCGATGGCCTTTTCGTAGTCCACGCCGCGCTTCTCGATCCGTTCCCTCAGCACTTCCACCGGCGCCTGGAGATAGATCACGAGGTCCGGGACCGGCGTCTCCGGCGCCAGGTGATCGTACACCTGGCGGTACAGCCGGAACTCGTCGTCATCGAGATTCACCCTGGCGAACAGCGCGTCCTTCTGCAGCAGGAAATCGGCGACGCGGCTGGGGGCGAACATGTCGCCCTGGCGCAGCGCCTGAAGCTGCCGGGCGCGCTGAAACAGAAAGAAAAGCTGCGTCGGCAGCGCGTATCGCTCCCGGGCAGTATAGAAGCGCCCCAGAAACGGGTTCTCACCCGGGTCCTCGAGCACCAGCTCGGAGCTGAATGCTTCCGCCAGGCGTCTCGCCAGGCTGGTCTTGCCCACTCCAATGGGTCCTTCCACCACGATGTAGGTGGGGAGCGTGTCTTGAAGGCGGTTCGGGTCCACTGGGTTCATAATGGTATTATTGCGCGTGATCAATGTCACTGGCCAGCAACCGGCCGGCCGAACCGGGCTCCGCGTGGTCGCCGCCCGGCGCCGATTCCGTCCCGCGCCGGGACCGCGCCGGATCCGAGGGCGACTACGGGTTGGTCTCCAACTGGAGCAATGAAGTAATATGCCGCACCATTTCCGGGCGGCCGCGCGTGCACCATGAAACTCATTTTCGATTTATTTCCGCTGATCCTGTTCTTCGGCGCCTACCGGGCGTTCGACATCTTCGTGGCCACCGGCGTGGCGATAGCCGCCGTCATTGCCCAGGTCGCCTGGCTGAAGATCAGGAGTCAGAAGATCGAGGTCATGCACATTATCACCCTGGTGGTGATCGTCGTCTTCGGCGGCGCGACCATTGTCACTCAGAACGAGATATTCATTCGCTGGAAGCCGACCATACTCTACTGGTGCTTTTCAGCGATCCTGTTCGGATCCCAGTACATATTCCGCAAGCCGGCGATTCAATATGTCATGGGATCCCAGATGGAGCTGCCCGCGCCCGTCTGGGCCAGGATGAACCTGAGCTTCGCCGTGTTCACGTTGGTCATGGGCCTGCTCAATCTCTACGTGGCATTCTACTACGGATCGGACCTGGCGCCCGACGTGCAGCGCGACCACTGGGTCAACTTCAAGGTGTTCGGAACCATGATACTGACGTTCGTGTTCGTCATCGGGCTCATGCTCTCCCTGGCGAAGCATTTGAACGTCGACAACGACGAGGAGCAATCGTGATGTACTACCTGATCATCGCCAAAGACGTTGAGGAATCACTGGCGCTCAGGAAGAGCGCCCGCGCGGATCATCTCGCCCGCCTCGAGGCTCTGCGCGACGAGGGACGTTTGCTCACCGCCGGCCCCATGCCGGCGGTGGACAGCGAAGACCCCGCCCAGGCGGGCTTCACGGGCAGCGTGATCATCGCTGAGTTCGATTCGCTGGATGACGCCAGGGCCTGGGCCGAGGCGGACCCGTACCGGAATGCCGGCGTCTACGAGTCCGTCGAGGTGGTTCCCTACAAAAAAGTATATTAGTCTGGATATCACGATACGACGGCACCCGGGTCGGGCATGGACTCCGGCCCGCGGTTCCCACTTTGCTGCAGCGTCCGGGTCGGCGCCCGACCCACGGGAGGCACATCATGAACAGCGGGCAATCCGGCGACCATGACGACAAACCCGCCTACACCAAGGAACTGAACGAGCTGGCCGAGGAAGCGGCCCGGGAGATCAGGCAGCGCGCGGACAAGGAGCGCGAGGCGGCGGAAAAGCACGCCGATGAAGCGGCCGAGTCCGTCCGTCGCGCGATCCGGGACCAGGCGCGGCGGTTGGCGGAGACAACCCTGATCGCCGGCAGCGGGGAGTCCGCCGCAGACAAGTCATCGAAGAAGAAAGCCGGGAAGAAAAAGGCCGCGAAAAAGAAGAAAAACAAAAAGAGCGCGGGCTCCGGGCAGAGGGCTTCGAAAAGCAGCCAATAAAGCCGGTCCCGCGCGACGCTCCGTAGCCGGCATAATGCTTTCACCTCCGCCGGCGCGTCCCTGCGTAATGTGCGCGCTTTATTGCGCGGAGGACTCCTGTTCTTCGTCCCCGGACTGGAACCAATCGACTGCGTCCCCGTAGGCCTTCTGCAGCTTATCGTAGGACGTGATAAATCCCCGCTTGACGCGGTCCCAGCCCTCCGAGGATCCGTGCTTCATCGCGCCGTACCATTCGGCGGCTTCGTTCCGCTGCCGGCGCATGGCATTGAGCGTCTCGGTACGCTTCTCCCGCGCTTCCTCGCTCAACGAGCTCCAGTTCTCCTTCGCCCAGGCCTCCATTTTCTCGATGCGCTGGTCCATGGCATCGAGGGTTCTCCGGCCGGTTTTCAGAGCCTTGTCCCGCTGCTCTACAGTGTAGGACTTCAGTGTTTTCATGGTTTCATTCCATTGCGTTCCGGCTCCGGGCTCGTCCTCCCCGGACTCCGTGTCGGTTGCCGCCTGAACGGGCCCGGCTACGACGAGGATGAGCGAAAGCATGCGGACAATGTTGCCTGCAATGGACATGGCGAAGGTACCTCCGGTTGATTTAATGTAAACGATGTGCCGGGCAGCGCTTATCGGAATCCCGATACCAGCCGCCTGATGGCGTGCTGCATTCTGCTTTTGGCGGCTCGGATTCGCCCCCGGGACGCCCGCCCGGGGCTTCCGCCGGACCGTTCCAGCTCAGCCAGCTTTCGGGTTGCCGCCTTCTGCTTGGCCTGGAGGTCCTCGATCTGTTCCTCGAATTGCCTCCGGGAGTCCGTGCCGGCCTGCCTGACATTCGCCCGCAGCCGGTCGATCCTGTCCTGCCACTGGCGGACCTGCGCACGCAGCTTGTCCTGGTACGAGTGCTCTTTCATAACTTTGCATGGTTCGCGTTCAGCAAGTCGAAGCGGCTTCCCGCGTGCCGTAAGATGGCTCAGTGTGCGGCCGCCGCGGCCCGGGCGCTTTTACATTTGATAATGCTCGACGCAGCCGGCGAGCGGCGGTCATGCGGAGCCGGCGGCGCGCCGGACCGAGCGCCTGACCAGCCAGGCCAGGCCGGCCAGATTGACGGCGGAGGCCGCAACCGCCGCCCAGCCCGCTGCGGGCAGACCCAGCGGGCCGGCGAGACCGAAGAACACGGGGACATAGAAGAGCACCGCGCCGCACTGAATGCCCAGCACTGTGGCCTCGCGACCCAGCGTATAGCTGGCCGGCCGCAGAGCGGCCCCTCCCAGCTCCAGCGTTGCCGCGCCCAGCAACAGCGCCAGCACGGACGCACCCGCCATGTACTCGGGGCCGGCGAGCAGTGCGAGCAGCGGCTCCCCCACAACCAGGGCCGCCGCCACGAACACACTACCGGTGCCCAGCATGGCGATGCTGACCTGCCAGGTCAGGCGCGCGAAGCGTCGCATATCGCGCTGCCACAGGCGGGCCAGGTCCGGGAAGATGGCCTGGCGCAGCAGCGCCACGGGCTTGCCCAGTACATCGGCCAGGTCGCGCGCCAGACGAAAAACGCCGGCGCCGGCGGTCCCGAAAACCGCGCCTACCAACAGCGTCGCGACATGGCGCGGAATCACGTCCAGGTTGGACTGCCAGTAGATAACCGTCAGGAACCGCCCGAGTCGCGGCTCGAGCGCGAACACCTGCTTGAGGCCGTATTCGAGGATTGCCGGCACCTCCCGCCTCAACGACCGCCACGCGAAAACCAGTACCACGACATGCTCCACCAACAGACCGGCGGCCCAGACCATCACGAAGACGTGGACCGGCGCGCCGGTGGCGACCGCATACGCCACGCCCGCCAACCGCACCGTGGGACCGGAGGTAAGAAGGCCGCCGAGCAGCGCATAACGGTCCAGAACCCGCAGGGCGCCCTTCGCGCTGCCGGTCGCCGCGAGTGCCAGGGCCGGCACATACAGCCAGGCGGCGGTGCGCAGCGCCGGGTCCACGCCGAAAAGAGGCGCCGCAAACAGGATTACCCCGGCGGCGGCCGCGGCGGCTGCCAGCGCGGCCAGAACATCGATCCGCACGGTGCCCGCCAGCAGCCGTGGCCAACCGTCCCCGTCGGACTGGTCGCGCAGCGGTACACCGAAGCGGATGACGGCTTCCGCCGTCTTGACCGTGCACAGCTGGCGAATCACCAGAACGCTGGTATGAACAAGAATGACGGCGCCGAACCCGTCCGCGCCCAGCGCCCGGGCAGTCAACACCGTCGCCGCCAGCGTCATCACCGCCGCGCCGCCGCGCCCACCCAGCAGCCAGGCGAAGTTGGCGGCGACCTTCCTGCCGCTGCTCATGAGCTGCCGGGGTACGCGGCGCGTCCCGGCGAAGCGCCGCGGCTCAACTGCTGAGCGCTTCCAGGGTTTCCCGGGGCATCGCGGTCTCCTCCAGGTAGCTGGCATCGAATCCCGCCCGCTGCGCCAGCCGCGTGGTATCCAGGAGCACCAGCCGGCCGTGCTCCAGTGCCACCAGCTTCTCCCGGGTCAGGGCGCCGAAGCAGCGATTGGCATGGACGTGGCTCATGCCGAGCGTATCTGACAGCAATGCCTGGGTCAGCGGCAGCACACGCGCATCGTCCCGGCTGACCCCGAGCTTGAGCATGCGAACGTACAGCTCCACGAACAGGTGAGCCATCCGCTCGGCGGCGCCGCGCCGCCCGACGCGAGCGATCTGCTCGTCCAGCATCCGCTCGCCCTGGCCCGCAATCCAGCTCAGGGCCAGCAGAAGGCGCGGCGTGTGCGCGAGCGCGTCGATCAGCTCGGTACACGGGAAAACCGCCAGCGACATGGGCGTGATGGCTTCGACACCACAGTCCGAACGCTTCAGCATCATGGAGTACAGGCCGATGACGTCACCCGGCAGCATATAATTCAGAACCTGCCGCCGGCCGTCGGCAAAGCTCTTGTAGCGAAAGGCCCAGCCGTCCAGCAGCACCCACGTCCGGTTCATATCCTGGTCCTCCATGACAATCAGCTCACCGGGCGACGCCTCCTCCCGGTGCTTCAGGAGCTCGTCCAGCGCGGCGAAGTCCTCGTCATTCAGATAATCCAGCGCGCGCAGGCGATGATGCAGTGCGGTATCGGACATTATTTACGGGTATTCAGGGAAATGCTCCGGTTGCCTGACGGATCGTGAATTCGCGCCCGATACCGTCGACGGCCACCGCCGGGCGCCGATCCAATCGTCGCAGGACACCCGGACCGGCCGGATCGCGAAAGGCTATCACAACATCGCCCTGATGCTACGCGGTGTCACGGCGTCCGGCCGTGATATGCATCAAGATCGCGTCCGCGGCTTAGGCCCGCCAGCCCCGGATGGTCCGCTTTCAGCGAAACCGTGCAGAAGCGGGGGGCCGGCGCGACTTCGACACCTCGGATGATGCGTCGCAGCATATTTATTTCCTATACAGTCAATACGATTCATCTATTTTGCAAATGACGGGTAATGCGTTAGTCTGATGCTGCCATTGGCTGCATGACATAACTACAACGAGGTCACGAAACGAACCATGGCTACCCAAGCCGATCGGGAATCGATCCGACCCTGGCTGCTGATGTCACCGGCGCTGGTCTCCGTCACCCTGTTGCTGGTAATCCCGGTGATGTTCATTGTCGTGTACTCGTTCTGGCTGCGCACCGCCACCGGCGCCGAGCAGGTGGGATTCTATCTCGACAACTGGCAGGAAGTGCTGACCGACCGGTTCTACCGCGATATTCTCTTCAGCACCCTGCGCATCGCTGCCATTACCACCATCGTCTGCGCGCTGCTCGGCTACGTGCCCGCCTATTTCATCGCCCGCTCGAAGACCCGGTACAAGGCGATACTGCTGCTCCTGTTGATGCTGCCGTTCTGGATCAGCTACATCATCCGCACCATGTCGTGGATCAACATCCTTGGTGTCAGCGGCGGTCTGAACATATTTCTGCAGAGCATCGGCATCATCGACGAGCCCCTGCAGCTGCTCTACAACGAACCCTCGGTGATACTCGGCCTGGTCCACTTCCTGCTGCCTTTCATGATCCTGAACGTCTACGTCGCCGTCGACGGCATCGACGAGAACCTCACCGATGCCGCCCGCTCCCTGGGGGCGACCGGCTGGCAGGCGTTCCGGGAGGTTACCCTGCCCCTGTCCCTGCCCGGGCTCGCGGCCGGTGGCCTGTTGTGCTTCGTTCTGTCAGCCGGCACTTACATCACACCGATGGTGCTCGGCGGGCCGGGGAACGCGATGTTCGCGAACCTGGTATTCGACGCCATCATCACCCAGCTCAATTGGCCGCTCGGCTCGGCGATGTCGCTGGTCCTGTTGATCGTGCTGGGCGCGCTGGTGACCGTGTACAACCGATTCGTCGGTATCGGCCAGCTCGCGAAGAGCTTCAAGTAGGAGACCGTCATGGGCTCGGCAAGCTGGAATCTGCTCCGCTTCTACACGATTCTCGTGTACCTGTTCATGTTCACGCCGATTGTCGTGGTGATGCTGCTGTCGTTCAATTCCAGCCAGTTCGGCGCGTTCCCCATGGAAGGCTTCAGCTTCCGGTGGTTCGTGGCGCTGTGGGAGAACGACGCCATCGTGCGGGCGTTCCAGATCTCCCTGGTATTGGGGGGGCTGACCGCCCTGATCTCGTCGACGCTGGGCGTGCTCGCCAGCCTGGCCCTGGTCCGCTACGACTTCCCGGGCAAGCAGTCGCTCACCACCCTGCTCATCGCCCCGATCCTGGTGCCAGAGGTGGTGCTGGCGGTGGCGCTGCTGCTGTTCCTGCGCTGGCTCGAGGTGCACAAGAGCTTCACCCTGCTGCTGCTCGGGCACGTGATCTTCACCCTGCCCTTCGTCATCCTGGTGGTGCAGGCCCGCCTCGTGGGCATCAAGCGCGAATACGAGGAGGCGGCCCAGAGCCTCGGCGCCAGTCCCATACAAACATTCTTCCAGGTCACGCTGCCGCTGCTGCTGCCCGCGGTGTTCGCGGGATTCCTGTTCGCATTCACGATCTCGTTCGACGACATCACAGGCACGCTGTTCTGGAAGCCGGGCGGCGTCGAGACGGTTCCCACGCAGATATTCGCCATGCTACGCAACTCGATCAGTCCGGAGATCAATGCTCTCGGCACGGTGATGATCATCGTGACCGTGGCGCTGCCCCTGCTGGGCGCCGCGATAGCCAGGCGAATGAGCTCCCGGTCATAGACGCGGGGTCCGACAACAGCATCGATCCATGAAACCCATCCATCAATGCACAAACCAGACTGACACGACCTCTAGAGGAGGACACTACGACATGAGCAACAGTAAACGCTACGAACGACTTCTCGAACGCTACAAGAACGGCGACATCAACCGGCGCCAATTCCTGGGCCTGCTCAGCGCCGCCGGCGTGGCTGCCGGCGTCATGGGCGGGCCGCTGCGCCCGATCAGCAAGGCCCTCGCGGCCGAGGTCGAGCAGATCCGCTTCGACGGCTGGGGCGGCGTGGTTTCGGAAGCGTTCCGCGAGCACGCCTTCGACCCCTACACCAAGAAAACCGGCATCGAGGTGGTTGACGGCACCTTCGGCGGCGCCGACGAGTACCTGAGCCGCGTCAAGGCCAGTCAGCCGGGCGAGTACAACCTGGCCCACCTGTCCGGGGTGTTCGACTACGAGCGCTACCACAACCTCGGCTACAGCGTGGAGCTGAACGAGGACAACATTCCGAACCTCGACAATTGCATACCCAAGCTGGTGGACGTGTTCCGCAATGTCACCGACGGCACCCTGTCGGCGGTCCCGTACGACTACGGCACCACCAACCTGGCCTACAACCGCAAGCACATCTCGGATGACGAGATCCGCGAGAAGGGCGCAAACATCCTCATCGATGAGGCCTACAAAGGCAAAATCGGCGGCTGGGGTGAATGGAAGACCCGGATTTGGTACGGCGCCCTGCAGACCGGCCAGGATCCCAACAACATCCAGGACATGGACGCCGTGTGGGACGCGATCCGCACCCACCGGGACCTGCTCCTCAAGTACTGGGGCTCCGGCGCCGAGCTGATGAGCCTGCTGGCCGAGGAAGAGATCTACGTGACCGAGGCTTGGTCCGGCCGCGTCCGGGCGCTGCAGGACCAGGGTCACGACATCGGCTACTACGATCCCCCGGGCGGCATCGCCTGGCAGGAATGCCTGTTCGTGATCAAGGGCAGCCCACTGCCGGAATGCGAGGAGCTCCTCAATTTCATGCTCGAGCCGGAGGTGGCGATCGCCGTGGCCGAGGGCCAGAACTACCCGCCGGCGCTGGATCCGAACAAGGTGGATCTGGGGGACAAGGTGCCGACCCTGCCGGCTTTCGACCCGGAAGGAACCCTGGAGAACCTGACGTTCTTCGATCCGGCCTACTGGAACGGCCACGAGGCCGAGTGGTCGAAGGAATTCGGCCGCGTTCAGAAGGGCTACTAAGCGGAACGCGGGGACGCCGGCGTGCCGGGGCCTGCCCCGGCGCGCCGGCGCACCGCCCGGTGCTTTCTCACAGACAACTACACACAGAGGTTCCCGGACGTGGCGGAAAATACGGCGGTCAAGCTTGACGGTATCGTCAAGCAGTTCGGCGGGTTCACAGCCGTCTACGAGATGAACCTGGAGATCCAGGAAGGCGAGTTCGTGACTTTTCTCGGGCCCAGCGGCTGCGGCAAGACCACCACTCTGCGCATGGTGGCGGGGCTTTTGGACCCGAGTGAAGGCGATATCCTCATCCACGGCAAGCGCGTCAACGACCTGCCCATTCACAAGCGCAATCTGGGTCTCGTTTTCCAGAACTATGCGCTGTTTCCACACAAGACGATTTTTGACAACGTCGGGTTCGGGCTGAAATACCGCGACGTTTCCAAAGACGAGCTCACCAAGCGCGTCAACGACGCCCTCAAGCTCGTGCAGCTCCCGGACACCGCCGACCGTTACCCGACGCAGCTGTCCGGCGGCCAGCAGCAGCGCATCGCGCTGGCGCGCGCCATTGTGATACAGCCGGAGGTGCTGCTCCTGGACGAGCCGCTCTCCGCGCTGGACGCCAATCTGCGCGAGGACATGCGCGTGGAGCTCAAGCGCATCCAGGACCAGCTCGGTATCACCACGATATTCGTAACCCACGACCAGTCCGAGGCGCTGGCGATGTCCGACCGCATCGTGGTAATGAGCAACGGCCGGGTCGAGCAGGTCGATACCCCGCAGGAAGTGTATACCAACCCCGCCTCGCTGTTCGTCTCCGGGTTCCTGGGCAACTCCAATACCCTGTCCGGGCGGCTGGAATCGAAGAACGGCACGCCTTCGGTGCAGGTCGACGGCCTCGGTACAATCCGGGTCGACAACGCCCAGCTCAAGGATTTCCGCGACGGCGACCCGGTAGCGCTGGTGATCCGCGCCGAGAAGCTTGCGCTCAGCGAATCCGAGGAACCCGAAGACGAAGCCACGCAGCTCACCGGCCACGTGGATGCGGTGGACTACCAGGGCCAGTCGGCCCGGTACTTCATCACTGCCGGGGAGCATTCGCTGCAGGCGTTCAACCAGATCGACCAGGAGCCCGTCAGGGAAGGCACCGATGTCCATATCCGCATCCGGGCGCGCGACTGTGTGCTGCTCCAGCCGGAGTCCTGAGCCGCGCCCCGCCGGCATATTCGAAGGTAAATGACCACGAAACCATCACATCTTTTCTACCAGACCAGGCAGCGCCGGCCCCTGCTTGACCGCGCCGAGGGCTTGTACATCTGGGATGTTCACGGCAAACGCTATATCGACGGCTCCAGCGGCGCGATGGTGGCCAATATAGGCCACAGCAACCCACGCGTGCTCGAGGCCATGCGCGCGCAGATGGAAAAGGCAACGTTCGGCTACCGCCTGCATTTCGAGAACGTGCCGGCCGAGGAGCTGGCCCGGGAAGTATCCGCGCTCATGCCCGAGGGCATGGACCGGGTGTTCTTCGTGTCCGGCGGCTCCGAGGCCGTCGAGTCCTGCATCAAACTGGCCCGCAGCTGGGCCCTGGCGACCGGGCAGACGCAGCGCTACAAGATCGTCTCCCGGTTCCCCTCCTATCACGGCAGCACCCTGGGCGCCCTGGGGATCACCGGCTCCACGCCGTTCACCGCGCCCTACGCGCCCATGATCGTGGAGATGCCCAAGATT
>JBEPXV010000033.1:0-11004 GCA_041641695.1 Gammaproteobacteria bacterium
CCCTTGATGCCCGCCTCGAAGGCCGCGGCGGCGTTGGTGGAGATCTCCGAGCCGAACAGGTCCAGCGTCACGGAGTAATGGAAATTCGCCTTCTTCTGGATGGTGGGCAGGTCGATCACCCCCAGCTTGCGCACCGCCTCGATGTCGTACGGGTCCTCGATGCCGGCTTCCTTCATGGCTTCGCAGGTGCGCTGGATGACGCGGCTGATGCCGCTTTCTCCGACGAACATGTGGAAGGCCTCTTCGGTCAGCATGAAACGGCAGGTCCGGGACAAGGGGTCGAATCCGGACTGGGCCAGCGACTCGAGCTGCATCTTGCCGTCGCGGTCGGTAAAGAACGTGAACATGAAAAACGACAGCCAGTCGGGTGTGGCCTCGTTGAACGCGCCCAGAATCCGCGGCGTGTCCTGGTCCCCGGAACGGCGCCGCAGCAGGCCCTCGGCCTCTTCCCGGCCGTCGCGGCCGAAATATTTCTGCAGCAGGTAGACCATCGCCCACAGGTGGCGGCCCTCCTCGACATTGACCTGAAAAAGGTTGCGCAGGTCGTACAGCGAGGGGCAGGTCTTGCCCAGGTGCCGCTGCTGTTCGACGGACGCCGGCTCGGTATCGCCCTGGATAACCACCAGACGCCGCAGCAGGGCGCGGTATTCCCCGGGCACCTCCTGCCAGGCGGGCTCTCCCTTGTGCTTGCCGAACGGAATGGTGCGTCCCTCTTCCTTGGGCGCCAGCAGAATGCCCCAGCGGTACTCGGGCATCTTGACGTAGCCGAACTTGGCCCAGCCGTCGGTGTCCACGCCCACCGCGGTGCGCAGGTAGACCTCGGCATCCTGGAAGCCCTCGGGGCCCATGCTCAGCCACCAGTCGATGTAGCCGGGGTGCCATTTCTCGAGGGCCCGCTGGACACGGCGGTCCTGGGACAGCTCGATATTGTTGGGAATCAGGTCGTCGTAATTGACTTGCATTGCAGGTTCATTCATGGCTCAAACTCTGTGTCGGTCAAATTTGGGGCGGCTGCCCGTTCCATACAGCTTCAGCGCTCCGGTTTCGCTCACGGCGTTCGGGCGCTGAAAGATCCAGTTCTGCCACGCCGTGAGTCGCCCGAAGATCTTGGTCTCCATGGTCTCCGGGCCGGCGAAGCGCAGATTGGCCTCCATGGCGGTCATGGCATCGGGAGAGAAGCTGGCGCGCTCCTCGAGCAGGATGCGAATCTCGTCCTCCCAGTCGATATCGTCGGGCGCGAAGGTGACCAGGCCGTTTTCCAGCGCGGCGCCGGCATCCAGATCCTTGCCGGTCAGCTTGCGAGCGGCATCCAGGCTTTCCGGCTCACCCAGGAAACGGGTCTCCAGGCGCCCGAGCCCATTGCTCATGGGCATGGGGCCGAAGTTGAAATCGTTCAGCCGGATGGCTGCCGGCGGGGTATCGTCGTCCTCGAGCTGGCCGTCCAGCATGTAGCTGCGGTCGGCCGCGAATACGATCTCGGCGAGAATGCCCGCAAAGCAACTGCCCGGCTCGATGACCGCGATGAGGGAGCGGGAGGTCAGGTCCACGCGCTTGAGGGTGCGCTTCCAGTAAAGAACGATTTCCCGCACCAGCCAGTTGTCGCTGTTGGCGGCCAGCAGGTCGTCGAATGCCGCGACGCGCTGCGTGTCGCCTTCGGTCTTGAACACCAGCGTGCCCAGCTCGAGCTCGTTGAGCCGCAGGTGCAGCAAGGCATCGTCCAGCTCGCGGGCCAGCGCCAGGGGCCAGAATCCGCAACCCTGTCCGGTAATATCCCCGACCCCGTCGGGCGCGTCGGTATCCGGGCCGTGCAGGGTCAGCGTCGCCACCCCCAGCTCCCGGTCCATGGTCACGGTGAGGTTCGGATATCGAATGCTGTCGCCTTCGACTTCCCGTGACAGGGGCTTCAGCTCGATCCCGTCCGGCCGCGACGGCCGATCCGACTTGCCGGCGAATTCCAGCGCCCGTTCGTGGACCTTTTCGCTGAACCGGGAGCCGGGCACCAGCTCGTCCACCAGCCGCCAGTCCAGCGCCCGCTGGCCGCGAACCCCTTCCTCCACGGTACAGAACACATCGGCGAGGTCGCGGCGCACCTTGCGCTTGTCAACCACCCGTGTGAGGCCGCCGGTGCCCGGCAACACGGCGAGCAGGGGAACCTCGGGCAGCGAGACGGACGCATTGCCGTCATCCACGAGGATGATGTAATCGGTGGCCAACGCCAGCTCGTAGCCGCCGCCCGCCGCCGTGCCATTGATCGCGGACAGGTAGTGTTGCCCGGAGAACTGCGTGGCGTCTTCGATGGCGTTGCGGGTCTCGTTGGTGAACTTGCAGAAATTCACCTTGTGGATGTGGTCGGAGCTGCCCAGCATGCGGATGTTGGCCCCGGCGCAGAATATCCGCTCCTTCGCCGAACGCAGCACCACGGCATGCACTTCAGGGTTCTCGAAGCGCAGGCGTTGGATGGCATCGTAGAGCTCGATGTCCACGCCCAGGTCGTAGGAGTTCATCTTGAGCTCGTAGCCGGGATTCAGGCCCCCGGTCTCGTCGACATTCATGGTGAGGTAGGCCACCTCGCCGTCGAATTCGAGCTGCCAGTGTCGGTAACGGTCGGGGTGGGTACGGAAGTCGATCAATCTCGCCGTCCTCCGGATCTGTGTGGGAATGCCATGTACTATATTGCGAACCACGGGTTGACGCAAGGCATTAAATTGCATATTTCGGATTCGCGAGCCATCCGGGCACGTGCCGGGGCCCTTTTCTCTTGGGCGGTTGGGGGCTAGTCCGGGGTGCCTGTCCGGACGATTGCGTCCGGTTGTACGCTTCCGGCTGTCGCCCGGTACAGGCGGAGCGCGGAAAGAATGTCGCGACCGAGAAGGATGCAGGCGAGCGTGAACACCAGCGCTCCGGCCTGCACCAGGCCCGGTACCCCGAGCACCCCGGCACTGATCAGCAACAGCGCCAGCGTGTGGGTCCGCAGCTGAAGCCGTGAGCGCCTGTCCGGAATGATCTGCTTGACCCCCGGCGCCGGCACCTTGGGTGGCGCGGTGCGGCCGGCGGGCGCCATGGTCAGATGCAGCCAGACGAGAAACGGCACGATCTTGTACAGCATGCCGTTGATCACCGAGAGCGAGAACCCCGGGATCATCAGGACGCCCAGCATCAGGACATAGCGCGGATCCGTGCCGACCTTCGTCAGCAGTTGCCCCGCCGTCCACAGCAGGACCGCCATGATCAGGCACGCCAGGCCGACCCGCCAGTACGCCACGGTGACGTCGGGCCGTTTGCGCCGGCGCCGGCGCTGCAGCTCGAGGGTCGCGACGGCGAACCCGGCCAGGACCAGGGCTGCTATCGCCTGGGACAGGCGCACGGTCCATTCCGGGAGAGCGAGGGCGTGCGCCAGGGTGCCCGCCAGCAGCATGGTGAACAGCACCACCGGAAAGACGCGGCGCAGCACGCGCGGGTAGTTGGGCGTGAGCTGAAACATCGGCACGACTTGATAGGCCACGCCCATCAGCAGCAGGGGGACCCAGCCGGCAAGACCCCAGCCGGCATGTATATCGGTCCACGACCTCGGCAGCGCCAGGTAAGAAGTGTGGCCCAGCCCCAGCCACAGCCCCAATCCGGTCATCACCGCGAAGGCCGCCAGGGCCAGCGCGATCGTACCGGCGGTGTCGCCCCACGCCTCGACATTCCAGAGCGTCGCCGATGCGGCGGCGAGAAAGGTCAGCAGGGCCGCCGCCAGCATCAGCAGTGCAGCCATCAGGATACCGTCCCGGGGAACCAGGAAAGCGCTCGAGAGCAGCACGATCCCGAGCGTCAGGGCGGCATGGACGATGATGCTCACCAGCGTCGATCGCCGGAACGGGTGGCCGATCACCACCGGGAACACCTGCATCAGTGCCCCCAGCATGATCATGCCCATGTATCCCAGGGTGAGGAGATGGGTCGCTGCCAGGACCCCCGGCATCCACCGGTCGGACAGCCCCCCTGTTCCCGCCGCGATCATCACCATCCCGGCCAGTACGCCGAACAGCGGCGCGGTCGCGAAGAAGCGCGCCGGCACCGACAGCGGCGGGCTCTGGGCCAGGGAGATGGACGCCGCGGTCATTGTCCGGGGGCTGTCTCGTAGCGCCGGCAAGCGCGCTCCGCCACCGTGTCGCCGTCGCGCCAGATGAACACCTCGCACTCGTGGTCGCGGTCGAAGGTGGTTACGAAGCTGAAGCCGCGGCGCCGCAGTTCCGGATAGAGCAGCAGGGGCTCCCGCCGATGGATCATGTGCAGATATTCAGCGTCGCCCAGGTCATCCAGGGCCAGCAGGACCTGCTGCAGGGGCTCCGGCGGCTCAAGGTCGCTGACGTCGATACGACGCTCCCGTGCGGGTTCCGGCATGGCGTCGCGCTCCAGTGACCTGTGTCAGCCCAGCTCCCGCATGCGCGTGAGCGTGTCCGTATTGTGGTCGCCGAGCTGGCGGTCGGCCATCTCGTAGAGCATCTGCTCTTCCTTCATGTTGTGCTGTTGCATGAGAATCAACAGCGTTTCCGCCGTATCGAAGTACTCGTCTTCGTAGCGGGCCTCCATGGCCATCGCCATTTGCTCGAACAGGCGCCGCATCTCGTCGTGCTCCGAGCGCATGACGACGGTCGGACCGTCCGTCATGCCGGTCGCCTCTTCCAGCTCGGGGAACAGGACGCCTTCCTCCATGTCGAAGTGGTGCTCCATGGCCTTGCGAAAACTGTCGAATTCCGTCCCGCCGGTCTCCCAGTCACCGTCGGAAACCGCTTTTTCGGCGGCCGCGAAGTGATCATCGCAGCGTTTGTGGTCGTCGGTCATGTAGTCTTTGATGCTGCCCATTGTTTGCTCTCCAGTAGGGGGCCAGATGCACTGATCAGTTCGGGTATGGCTATTCCAATTGGTTCGGGGGATCGGGGTCGTGGTCCCAGTCGTCCTCCGGCGGCGGGTAGCGGTCGCGCCACCGGCGCACGAGCTCCACGTGCCCGCGTTCCTCCCCCGCAAACTCGGCGGCCAGCTCGCGAACCTTCTCGTCGCTGCTGTCGCGTTCCACGGTTTCGAAAAACGCCACCGCCCTCTGCTCGGCTTCGAGCACCAGGGTAAGCGCCTGGTAGGGAGTCATGAGATAGTGAGTGTCAGAGAAATCGACGGACTCCGGCGCGTCGCCGTGCGGCCATTCGAATTCCCACGACGCGCCGTCGGGCAGCGCCTGGCTGCCGATCTGCGCCTCGATCTCCCGCGCGTGGATGCCTTCCAGGCGCGCCATCTCCCGGAACAGCTCGGCCACCTCCGGGTTGTTGGTGACGTCCATTTGTTCGGCGAACATCGTGTAGCGCTCCACCGCGTCGTTTTCTATCTGCAGGGAGTACGCCAGGAAACCGGGCCACTCCAGCATATTGACGGCACTCATACACAGAACTCCTCTTCCAGCTCCCGTTCGGTGGCGAGGCGGGCCGGAATCTCGGGCTCGAACGGCTCGCGGCTGCCCTTGTAAAGCACGCCCAGATAGAAGTTGTCGTCGGTCATCAGCCTTCTGGCCGCCGCCGCCGGGTCCGTGGTGGCTTCGATGGGCGCGGGCCGGACGATCTTCTTCCATTCCCGCTGCTCCGGGCGGAACGTCACGCAGGGGCTCAGCACCTGGACAAAGGAAAAGCCGGGATGCTCGATGGCCTCGCTGATCACCTTGGCGGCCCCGTTCGGATCGCTGCTGGAGGCCCGCGCGATGAAATTGGCGCCGGACGCCAGGGCGAGCACCAGGGGATAGAACGGGTTGATGCGTGTTCCGTGGGGCGTCAGCTTGCTGTGGTCCCAGTCCGGCTCGGTGGTGGGGGAGGCCTGCCCCTTGGTCATCCCGTACACCTGGTTGTCCATGACGATATAGGTGACGTCGACATTGCGCCGGCATGCCTGGAGGAAGTGATTGCCGCCGATGGAGAACCCGTCGCCGTCGCCGCTGGCCACCAGGACGCAGAGATCCGGACGGGCGATCTTCAGGCCCGTGGCGAGGGGCAGCGCGCGGCCGTGCACGCCGTGGAATCCATAGGTGTCGAGGTAGGCGGGTATCCTGGACGAGCACCCGATGCCGGAGACCACTGCTACATTCTCGGGCGCGATGCTCAGCGCCGACAGCGCCCGGGTGATGGCTGCCAGCACGCTGAAATCGCCGCACCCGGGACACCACACCGGTTTGGTGTCGGATTTGTAATCCTTCGGCTTCAACATGGTTTCCGCCGCTTCGCCGCCGGTCATGACCATCTCCAGTGTCTCCTGATTTCGTTGATGACGTCCCCGGGCCGGATAGGCAGGGGCCCGGGGCGCGCTGCGCTGTGCAGCTCGCATTCCGGGGCGTAGAACGCCCGGATGTAATGAAAGAACTGCGCGCCGTGGCTCTGCTCCAGCACCAGCGCGACCTCCACGCCTTCGAGGGCCTCGGCCATTCGTTCGGGCTGTACCGGCATCAGCAGCCGGGGAGCGATGACTCGCACGACGATGCCCTCCGGCGCCAGTGCTTCCACCGCTTCTGTCACCGGGGCGAGGCTCGATCCCCAGGTGATGATCGCCAGCGGGCCGTCGCCGTCCACGTGTGCCCAATGATCGCCGTAGTCGTATGACGTGAGTTTGTCACGGCGCTTGTCGAGCTGGTTCGCGTGATCCTCCACCCGGCTCGAGGGTATGCCCCTGGCATTGTGCTCGAGGCCGTCCGCGGTGTACTGGCAGCCGGCCAGGCCCGGCAGGGCCATTGGTGATACGCCGCCGGCCACCGCCGCGTAACGCTGGTAGTTCTCCCGGGTCTCGGTCTGCAGCACGCGCCGCGTATTGAATGAGACATCCGCCGGCTTGGGGATCACCGACCTGGTCTGCCCGAGGGACTGGTCGGACAGGACAATCGCCGCTGTCTGCAGGCTTTCGGCGAGATGAACCGCCCACTGGGTGGTGAACAGGCAATCGGAAACCGAGAACGGCGCCACCACGACATGCGGCGCGTCCCCGTGCAGGCCGTACAGGGCAATATTCAGGTCGCTTTGCTCGCCTTTGGTGGGGATCCCGGTGGAGGGCCCGCCGCGCATCACATCGACCACCACGATCGGGGTTTCGGAGGCCACCGCCAAGCCGATGGATTCGGTCATCAGGGCGAAGCCCGGCCCGGATGTCGCGGTGAGCGACGGCGTGCCGCCGAACGACGCGCCGATCAACTGGTTAACCGATGCCAGCTCGTCCTCCGCCTGAACCAGCGTCCCGCCGACTCTTTCCAGCGCCGGCGCGAGCCATTCCAGCATCTCGGTGGCCGGGGTGATCGGGTAGGCGGCGACGAAGCGCACGCCGCCGCGTATGGCGCCGAGCCCGGCGGACTCATTGCCGCTGATGTTCCAGAGCTCTTTCGACCCCTGGTCCCCGATGTCGAATCTCTCGAGGCCGTCGAGCAGCGCCGCATTGGCGGCGCCGATGGACAATGCCGAGACGCTGGCCTGCACCGCTTCCTCCCCCTTGCGGCCCACCAGCTTGCGGGCCACCTCCTCGAGCTGTTCGGGCGGCAGCCCGACGGCCGCGCCGACCAGCCCGAGCGCCAGCATGTTGGGTCTGATTCCGGCACCGCCCTGCTCGGCCAGGGTCTTGAAACTGACCTCCCGGCAGGCGGCGCCGCTGGCGGAAAACTCATCGGGCACGCCGTCGCCCCCGGCGATGAAGCTGTTCCGGTCCAGGGGGATCTCCGCGGCGAAGCGCTCGGCGTTCAGCCAGTCGATGGCCATGAGCAGGTCGAAACGGTCGCCGAGGCAGAAAACCGGGTGAGTGGAGATCCGCAGCAGCGCCGCCGCCTCGCCGCCGCGTATCTGGGGGCCGGAAGACCGGCTCATGAGGCCGTACAGGCCCGCGCGCCCGGCGGCTTCCAGCAGGAGGGACCCTGCTGTCATCACGCCGGACCCGCCGCTGCCGACCAGGGCAATGGAAATCGCGTGGGTGCTCATGCTGGCTCCGATGGTCAGTTGGTGGTGATCCGTCCGGGATCAGTCTGGATGCGATTTAGAAGCATTATAATACATGTTACTCCTATTTGACAGCCGTGTAGGATGTAGTATAGTGCATCTTAACGCTAGATTAAACCCGGAGCAACTTGTGGAATTAGCCGCACACAGATGGGTGATGACCGAGGTGAACCAGCCCTTGTCCTGGGAGCGCTTCGTGCCGGACGCGCCCGATCCTCACGAGGTCGTGGTGGAGGTCGCGGGCTGCGGGGTATGCCATACGGACCTCGGCTTTCTTTACGACGGCGTCCGCACCAATCATCCACTGCCCCTCACACTGGGCCACGAGATCAGCGGCCGCGTGGTGGCCGCGGGGGCCGAGGCCGAGTCGCTGCTGGACGCGGCCGTGGTGATCCCCGCGGTAATCCCCTGCGGAAGGTGCGAGCTGTGCGCCCGGGGCAGGGGAAATTTCTGCCGCCAGCAGTGCATGCCCGGGAACGACATCCAGGGCGGGTTCGCCAGTCACGTCACGGTGCCGTCGAACGGCCTGTGCGTCGTCGATGAAGCGGATCTCGCGCGGGTGGGGATGGAGCTGGCCGACGTTTCGGTGCTGGCCGACGCCGTGACGACGCCCTATCAGGCGGCGGTGCTGGCCAACATCGAGCCCGGTGATCTCGCCATCGTCATTGGCGTGGGGGGAGTCGGGGGCTACGCGGTCCAGATCGCCAGCGCCATGGGCGCCACGGTAGTAGCCATCGACGTGGACGACGCCAAGCTGGCGCGTTTCGAGGACTATGGCGCGAGTCTGTGCATCAATGCCGGCTCGGTGGATGCGCGCTCGCTGAAGAAGCAGCTGCGCGGGTTTGCCGCCGAGCGAAACCTTCCCGCCACGGAATGGAAAATATTCGAGTGCTCGGGAACGGCCGCCGGCCAGTCCACGGCGTTCTCCCTGCTGGTGCACGGGGCGCATCTGGCGATCGTCGGCTTCACCATGTCCAAATGTGAGGTCCGGCTTTCCAACCTGATGGCCTTCCATGCCCGCATGCAGGGAAGCTGGGGCTGCCTGCCGGAATACTATCCCGCCGCGCTGCAGCTCGTTCTGGACGGGAAAGTTCACATGAAGCCTTTCACCAGGCAATACCCGCTGGACCAGATCAACGAGACATTCGCTGCGGCGCACGCCCATCAGCTGAGCGAGCGGGCGATTCTGGTGCCGAGTCAACGCTGAACCAACGACAATGAAACCCGGGAGCAACCATGAGTGAGACCACCGCCGACATCGCCAGGCGCACTGCGCCCGATTCGCTTCTGAATCATGACCTGGCACCGTTTTCCCCGGACCAAGGCGTCCTGTTCGAGAAGCGCCCCGCGCGCCGGCCCGATGGCAGCGTTGCCGAGGGTCTGTTCAACGCCTGGATTACCCTCAACAACCCGAAGCAGTACAACGCCTATACCACGCAGATGATCAAGGACGTCATCCTGGCGGTGCGCGCGGCCAGCAATTCCCGCGACGTGAACGCGGTGGTGATAACCGGCGCCGGCGACAAGGCGTTCTGCACCGGCGGCAACACCAAGGAGTACGCCGAGTACTACGCCGGCAATCCCCAGGAGTACCGCCAGTACATGCGCCTGTTCGTCGACATGGTCTCGTCCATGCTGGCCTGTGACAAGCCGGTCATCTGCCGGGTCAACGGCATGCGCATCGGCGGCGGCCAGGAAATCGGCATGGCCTGTGACTTCACCGTTGCCCAGGACCTGGCCAATTTCGGGCAGGCGGGCCCCAAGCACGGCTCTGCGGCCGTCGGCGGCTCCACGGATTTTCTCCCGGTGATGATCGACTGCGAGCAGGCGATGGTGTCCGGTACGTTGTGCGAGCCGTTCTCGGCGCACAAGGCCTATCGCCTGGGTATCTGTACCAACATCGTGCCGGCCCTGAAGGTCGACGGTGAGTTCGTTCCCAACCCGACCGTCGTCACCGACCGGATGCTCGATTCGTTCGGCCGCATCGTGCACGGCGAGTTCAAGACCGGTGACGAGTTCAAGGCCGGTCGCGAGCTCATCAAGCAGGGCGAAGTCGACTTGAGCCTGCTGGATGAGGCCGTCGAGGACCTGTGTGCAAAGCTGCTCATGACGTTCCCGGAGTGCATGACCAAGAGCCTCGAGGAGCTGCGCAAGCCCAAGCTCGAGACGTGGAACCGGAACAAGGAGAGCTCCCGGTCCTGGCTGGCGTTGAATATGATGAACGAGGCCCGCACGGGCTTCCGGGCGTTCAACGAGGGCAACCGCGAGATCGGCAGGGAGATCGATTTCGTCGCGCTGCGACAGGCCCTGGCCGCCGGCACCCCGTGGACGCCGGAGCTGATCGAGAGCCTCATGCCGGCCAACAACCCCGCGAACCGCGACTGACCGGGGGATCCAGCGATGGCGGACAACGCACTGAACACCACGCTGAGCCGGGACGACAGGCTACTGTCCCTGACGCTCAACCGCCCGAAAGCCAACATCATCGACGCCGAGATGATCGGCCTGCTTCGGGACGGCCTGGCGGAGCATCTCGACAACCCCCGGCTGTCGGCGGTGCTGATCGACGCGGAAGGACCCAATTTCAGCTTCGGCGCCAGCGTCCCGGAGCATCTCCCGGACCAGTGCGCCGCCATGCTCGCCAGCCTGCACAGCTTGGTGCTCACCCTGGTCGAGGCCCCGGTGCCGGTGCTTTGCAGCGTGCGCGGGATGTGCCTGGGCGGCGGCCTGGAGGTCGCCCTGGGCAGCAACCTGATCTTCGCGGCGCCCGATGCCGGGTTCGGCCAGCCCGAGATCAAGCTCGCCGTGTTCGCCCCGGCGGCGTCCTGCCTGCTGCCGGAAAGGATCGGGCGGGGCAACGCCGCGGACCTGCTGTTCTCGGGCCGCACCATCGACGCCGACACGGCTCTGCGCTGGGGGCTGGTTCAGTCCGTGGACGAATCCCCGGATGAAGCCGCCCGGCGCTACTTCGACGAGCACTTGGCGCCGCGCAGCGCGTTTGCATTGAGACAGGCGG
>JBEPXV010000034.1:0-10944 GCA_041641695.1 Gammaproteobacteria bacterium
GGTCGAGGACCAGGTCGGAAACTTCGCCGATGCGTTCATTGATCGGATTAGTGACACGCATCCCGATCAGGCGCCGAACCGAGATCGCCGAGTCGGAAACGGGCCGGGAATGGCCCGTTTCACAGCGGCCAATGGCGGCCGGCTCCTCCTGGTCGAACGTGCTTTCGCCCGCAGCGGCATGCGCGGCCAGTATGGCGCCGAGCGCCGGGGGCACCGCTGTAAACAGATGTTTCATCACCGTGATTCTTCAGGAACTCGCTGTCATTGATGCAAGCATCGTGCCGGCTCGGGCCCTCCACGGCACCGGGACAAGGCATCACGCGTCCGACGACCTGCAGGCGCATCCGCGGGTTGTCGGGCGGAGTCGGCCATCCGGTCACGGACCGCCGGCATCCGGGCGGGTATCAGGCCTTGAAGGCCGAAGCATCGATATCATGCTTGGCGAGCAGCTTGTGGAAATCGGTGCGGTTTCTCTGGGCAAGCTTGGAGGCCTGGGTCACGTTGCCGTTCGTCGCGGCCAGGAGCTGGATGAGATAGCCCCGCATGAAATCGTCTCGCGCCTGGCTCAGGGACGGCAGCTTGGTGGCCTTTGCACCGAGGGTGCTCTCGACCGTCTCGGCGCTGATGACGTGGGACGGCGAAAGCGCCACCGTCTGGTCCACCACGTTCTGGAGCTGACGCACGTTTCCCGGCCACTTCTGGGACATCAGCACCTCCATGGCTTCCGTCGAGAACGATTTCTTCCTGGTGTCCGTTTGCTCGGCAAGATACTGCAGCCGCCTGGTCACCAGCGGCGGGATGTCCTCTATGCGGTCCGCCAGCGGCGGCAGCTCGATGGTCACCACGTTCAGGCGATAGAAAAGGTCTTCGCGAAACTCGCCGGCTTCGATGGCTTCCTCCAGGTTCCGGTTGGTCGCGGAAATGATGCGCACGTCCACGCCGATCTCCTGCTCGCTGCCCAGCGGCCTGACCTGCCCGTCCTCTATGACCCGCAAAACCTTCGCCTGCAGGATCTTGGGCATGTCGCCAATCTCGTCCAGAAGCAGCGTGCCTCTGTCCGCCTGCTCGAACAATCCGGGGTGATTGCGGGTAGCCCCGGTAAATGCACCCTTGCGGTATCCGAACAACTCGGACTCGAGCAGGTCCATGGGAATGGCCGCGCAATTGAATGCCACGAAGTCTCCGAGCCGGCCGCTCGCCTTGTGTATGGCCCGCGCGATGACCTCCTTGCCGCTGCCGCTCGGCCCCCTGATGAGTATGGTGCTTCTGGTGGGCGCCAGCCGCCGCGCGGTATCCAGTATCTCCTCCATCACGGCGCTCCGGGTCACCACCTCGGACCGCCAGGATTCGTCGGAGCTGTTCGCGAAAGACGACGTGTTGAGCGCCTCCGACATCCGCTGTTCCAGCTCGTCGTGGTCCACCGGCTTGGTGAGGAATCCGAACGCGCCGGTCTGGGTGGCGGCCACCGCGTCGGGGATGGTTCCGTGGGCCGTCAGGATCAGAACGGGCAGCCCCGGAAATCGTTTCTGCACCTCCGACAGCAGCCCGATACCGTCCATTCCGTCCATGCGCAAATCTGCAATGACCAGCTCGGGCTTGACGTCGGGAAGCTTCTCCAGAGCCTCTCTGGCGCTGTCGGCAGTGAAGGTCTGGTATCCCTTGCCGTCCAGACGCATGGAAAACAGACGCAGGAAGCTCTCGTCGTCGTCCACTATCAACACTTTCGGCTTCGAATTGCTCATCAACGGGATCGCGACTGGGATTCGGTCTTCTTTTTCTCCATGGAGCTCTCAATGGACAGCAACTCCTTGATTGTCCCCTTTGACTCGCTCAGCTCCACGCGCAGCGCCTGGCGCACTTCCACCTCGTGAAGCCGGACTTCTACAAGATCCCGCAACCGCGGGTGCAACTCCGAATTGGCCGCCAATACCTCCCTGAGTATCTTTTCCCCTTCACTGGTGCCGGCCTCGGTTTCCGACGGCGATGTCAGAAGAAGTCCCTTCTGAAGCCGCGCCTCGAGCGGCGACTCCGCCGCGCGCCGGTCGATTTCCGTCAACAGGCTCTGCCGGTTCTGTCCGTCAACGGCTGCGGCCCGCTTCATGAACTCGATATAGGGCTCCACGGGGCTACTCGGTGCCGCCCGGGCCTCCCCATCGCCGGACTCGGGGCCCGGCTGCGCAATGGGTTCCACTATGCTGCAGCCATACAACAGGGCGAGCCCCAGCATGCATGCTCCCCTGGAAACCAGTCTCGCCATTCTATTTCTGCGGTATCGTGACACTGAACTGTGCTCCACCATTTCCCGGGGCTGATTGTACGGTTATCGTGCCGCCGTGGGCCTCCACGTACGCGCGAACGAGCGCCAGACCGACACCGGTGCCCCGGCTCTGACTACTTGCGGGGGGATCGCTCAAGTAGAAAAGGTCGAATATCCTGTGCCGCTCTTCCGGGGGCACACCGGGTCCTTCATCCACGACGTCGATGCGAACCGCTGCACGGGTCCTGGCAGCACGGACGACGATCTCGCCATGCTCCGGTGAAAACTTTACAGCATTGGATATCAGATTATCCAGTATCACCCGGAACTTCTCCCGGTCCAGCTCCACGACCAGGTCTTCCGGACAATCCACGCGAATTTTCAGATTGTGGGACAACAATGACGCGCGGAATCTCTGGACCACCGTGTTCACGACTTGTTTCATCTCGACCCGGTCCTTGTACACGTTGCCCGGATCGGCGCGCCAGGCGCTGAAGTTCAGCATGTTGTCCAGCATTCGTTGCAGCTCGATGCTGTTGTTGCGCAGGATCTCCAGGACCTCCTGCTGACGGTCCGGCCCGATCCGGCCCGACTCGTCCTTCAAAAGGTCGGCACCTTCGCGGATACTTGCCAACGGTGTCTTCAACTGATGCGACATCTCCCGGAAGAACCGCTCTTTGATCTGGTCCACTTCGCCCAGGCGGCTCCTGAGCCAATCAAGGCGCGTCCCCAGCTCGGCAATATCTGTCGGCCCCTTTATCCTGATTGGCTCGTCCAGCCCCCCCTGGCCGAGGTGTCGTATATGGGAATCAATCCGGCGGATCGGCTTCGCGATGAACCATACAAACACAATGATGAAGGCAACCATGAAAAGGGACGATATGCCCCATATCCAATAGAGCGTGAGCCGCGCCGTCTCCACTCGTTGGGCGGCGATGTCCAGTTGATTGCGGATCGCGGTATTGGAGAAGTCTCTCAGGTCATCGGAGAGCTCGACGAGCCGATCGAAATCCTCGTTGCTGACGGCCGCATTGAGAGTGCCGGTAACCAACTGCATCTGCTCGAACACGGACTCACTGACCGCCCTGATATCGTTCAGAACCTGCCTTGCCTCCTGCTTGTCGACCAGCAGCTTGAGCCACTCGAGTGTGTCGATCAGGCGAAAATGCTTTTGAGCATACAGATTGTACAATTCCTCGTCGCCGACAACCACGTATTGCTGCGCCGTGCGATTCAACTCTTCGATATGTCCGATCAACTTCTCCGTTTCGCGGCCTATTTCGAGGCTCCGAACCACCAGGCTGCGACTGTCGTTGGACAAGCGCTCGATGTAGATGAACGTCAACACCGTGCCGGCCAGCAATGGCACGCTGATGAGCACGACGCCCATGACAAAAATCTGTGAAAGGGACCGGAATCTGAATAGACTCATTGCGCGGGCGCTGCTTTGCGATGGACGAGGTGTCGTAAAGCCGGCTCGTGGTCGCGGCCAGCCGACGGTTCCTCCAGAGCAGTGATTCTAAGCGGTTTGGTCATCCCGTTGGAAATCCACGCGCGTTGAAAGAAAAAAAGCCGGCGCAATTGCGCCGGCTGAAAAGTCCCCTCTTGAAGATTGGCAGGGAGAGGGGAAGGGGGGGTGAGGATCGGTGAATCTATCTGGTCCCGGCGTCGTCCAGATGTCGTGTGATGCGGTCCGCCGTCCTTTTGCCGCGCCGCCGGTCGGGTGCCATGTCGATGCGACGGATCCACCGCGAAATCCGAATGGACGTGTCGAACTGAATTTTCATCACCAGAGCTCCGTATTCAGGTTGCGTTAAATGGTTGCTCGCAATATCTACTCGCAATGCATGCAATTGCCGTGCCAGGGACCCGAGCACCTGACGCTCCGATATCACTTTCGCCGCAACGCGTGTCTGCGGGGCTCCGGAGGCGGACCAGCGGTCTCTGCCGGCGAGCCACAGGGCTGGACAACGTCGCAACATCGCGACATCCGGCGGCAGGTTGTTCCGGGCCACGCGCATGGTTCAGAACGACACGCCGACGCTGCCGGTGATCATCTGCGAGTCCTCGGGAAAATCGATGTCAAACCACTCGCTTTCCAGACGGAAGAACAGGCCGGCCAGATTCAATTGCCCGCCAACCCCGTAGGTAAGGTCTTCGCCGTCGTCGCCCGGAATTCCGCCTTCCCCGTCGGTATCCCAGAAGATCACGCCGCCTTTTGCGAACAGATCCACCGGGCCGAGGGGCAGGAATCCAACCGCGGACACGTCAATGCCCGTGGTTTCGATACTGAACGGGCCGGCTTCCGCCTCCCCGAAACTGCGGTACCCTCCTTCGATGCCGAAGTTCGGCGTCGCACGATAGCCGCCGAACAACTTGTACGCCGTGCTGTCATCATCGAGCTCGACGTCTCCGAGATCCTCGAGCTCCACGTTGTCTTCGAAATCGGCCACGCCCGCGCCGGCGCCGAAGTAGACCCTGGGCGCACCGCCCCCCGGCGTCATCTGGGCGCCTGCCGGAGCGGTCGCGAGCAGGATGCCGACGGCGGTCGATACCGCGATGGGCAGTTTGAGCTTATCTTTCATGGTGTTACCTCCGTAAATCTTTAGTATCAACACGACGGCGATCGGGCGCCGGCAGCCGGACACGCGCGGTTGCAGTGGATGCCTCCCGGTTCCGCTGCAGCCGATCCGAATCACGTATCCATGCATTCGCCCGGATTCATATGCAACCAGCGTGCCAAGACCGGGCCAGCGGCATCGCGGTATCATCGCGGCCGCGCACGTCGCTTTTTGGCAACACCTTCGCGGCCGGATGACCGCCCAGGGTTCAGAAACCCAAGACAATCCGGGGATTGAGGGGCTCCGCTGGATTGTTGGCGATTGCAGACACCCCGACCGTGCCGGCAATGCCCCCGGAACCAGCGACCCGCTTGATTCAGATCATGCCCGGCTGGTGATTGGAAGGCATCATAGCCACTGCCGTGACGCGACCATACTTCAACCTGGAGATACCTAGCTCGATGCCGTGCCCGATAACCACCCTGACGCCCGGGGCGCCTGATGCCGCCTCCCTCGCCTCCCGGGGCAGACGGTGTCCGTCCCGCATGGCAATGATGTTTACCGGCCGGATCCGCCTGGCATCGCTGGCGGCCGTCTGCGTGGCACTGTTTTCCGCGTGGTCCGCCTCGGCCGCGGAGCTGCCCGCCACCCGGGCCCGAATGGCGACAGTGGACGCCGAGCTGATGCTCGACGCGGTCGTCGAGGCGGTGAACCGATCCACTGTTTCGGCCCAGATCTCCGCCCGGGTCGTCGAACTGCCGTTTGACGTCGATGATTACGTGGAACAGGGTGACGTCATCGTCCGGTTCCGCGACACCGAGCAGAAGGCCCGGCTGGAAGGCGCCCGGGCGAACCTGGAAGAGTCCCGGGCGGGGCTCGCCCAGGCGCGCGCCCAGTTCGAGCGCTTTCGCGACCTGCGAGAGAAACAACTGGTGTCTCAGTCACAGATGGACCAGGCGCTCGCCGACTACCGCTCGGCCCAGGCGCGCGAGGAAGCGGCCCGGGCGGCAGTCGCCGAAGCACAGGAAAGAATGGAGCACACCGTCGTGCGCGCGCCGTACAGCGGCATCGTCGTCGAGCGTCACGTCGAGATCGGCGAGACGGCGTCCCGGGGCCAGCCACTGATGACCGGGCTGTCGCTGGAACATCTGCGTGCCGTGGCCGAGGTTCCCCAACGGCATATCGGCGCGCTTCGTACCCATCGCGAAGCCCGGGTCATCCTGCCGGACGGCAGCTCGATCGAGGCCGCAGCGCTCCGGATCTTCCCCTACGCCTCGGAGCAGACCCACACTTTCCGCGTCCGGGTCTCGCTGCCGGAGGGCCGGCACGGCGTCTATCCCGGCATGCTGGTGAAAGTGGCCTTCGTCAGCGGCCGCAGCGAACGCCTGGTGGTTCCCGCTGGAGCCGTGGTAACACGCAGCGAAGTCACCGCCGTTTACGTTCAGGACGGCGACGGCGACCTGCACTTCCGGCAGATCCGCGTCGGCACGCCGTACGCAGACGGGCAGGTGCCGGTTCTCGCCGGCCTCGAAGCCGGAGAAACCGTGGTGACCGATCCGGTGGCGGCCGGCGTGGCCCTGAAGGAAGCAGGAGCCTCCGCCGAATGACCCGGGAGCGGCTCGGCGTCTCCGGCGCCCTGGCACGGAAATTCCTGACCTCGGAAATCACCCCGCTGCTGGCGCTGGTGGGGCTGCTGATGGGCCTGTTCGCGGTGCTGGTCACCCCCCGGGAAGAAGAGCCCCAGATCGACGTCACATTCGCCAACGTTTTCATCCCCTACCCCGGCGCCTCGGCCAGGGAAGTGGAGAGCCTCGTGACCGCACCCGCCGAACAGATGCTGTCCGAGATCCAGGGCGTCAAGCACATCTACTCCGTCTCGAGCCCGGGCATGTCGACGCTGACGGTTCAATTCATCGTCGGCGAGCCGCGCACCGAAGCCATCGTCCGCCTGTACAATGCCGTGTACGAGAATCTGGACTGGATGCCGCCGGACATCGGGGTCGGGACCCCCCTGGTCAAGCCGCGCGGCATCGACGACGTGCCGATCGTCGCCGGGACGCTCTGGACGGACGACCCGGAGCGCGGCGCCTACGAGCTCTCCCGTATCGCCCGCGCCGTGGAGACGGAGCTGCAGAGGGTACCGGGCACGCGCGACATCGACACCATCGGTGCCCCGGACCGCGTGGTGCATGTCCGGCTCGATCCCCAGCGCCTGGCCGGCTACGGGATCGGGCTGTCGGACCTGCGCAGCGCGCTGGGCGCCACCAATATCTCCATAGATGCCGGTACCGTGGTCCGCGACAACCAGGCGATCCAGGTTCAGGGCGGTACATTCCTGACATCCCCGGAGGAAGTCGGCGACCTGGTGGTCGGGATGAACGACGGCTCGCCGGTTTTCCTGGAAGACGTCGCCGAGATCGCTGCCGGTCCGGACCATCCCGAGCGCTATGTACAATTCGGCGCCGGTGCCGCGGCCGGGGAGCATGCCCCCGCGGCGGGCACCCGGCACCCGGCGGTAACCGTCGCGGTCGCCAAGAAGCCGGGCGAGAATGCCGCCACGGTCGCCAATGCCGTCATCGACCGGTTCGAGCAGCTGCGAGGAACGTTCGTACCGGACGGCGTCAACGCGACCATCACGCGGGACTACGGCAAGACTGCGAACGACAAGGCGCAGACGCTGATCAAGAAGCTGGCCTTTGCCACCGTGTCCGTGATCCTGCTCGTGCTCCTGGCCCTGGGTTGGCGAGAGGCATTCATTGTCGGCGCGGCTGTGATCATCACGCTGACCGTCACCTTGTTCGCGTCCTGGGCATACGGCTTCACTCTGAACCGCGTGTCGCTGTTCGCGCTGATCTTTTCCATCGGCATTCTGGTTGACGATGCGATCGTGGTGGTGGAGAACATCCACCGTCACATGCACATGGGCCGCAAGCGGCTGGTCGAGGCGATCCCCGCCGCCGTGGACGAGGTCGGTGGACCGACCATTCTGGCAACTTTCACGGTTATCGCCGCGCTGCTCCCCATGGCCTTCGTGTCGGGGCTGATGGGCCCTTATATGAGCCCGATCCCGATCAACGCCAGCATGGGGATGCTCATCTCGCTGGTGGTGGCGTTCGTGTTTACGCCCTGGCTGTTCCTCAAGGTGTTCCGGCGGCGCGCCGCCCGACTGGCGGCCGACCATGATCACGAAGGCAGCGAGCAGAGCGACCGCATCTACCGGATCCTGTACGGTGGCTTCAAGCGCTACCTGACCCCGTTTCTCAGGGAACGCCGCGGACGGCCGTGGCGGGTCGGCATGCTGGCGACGGTGCTGCTGCTGATCACCGCGGCGGGCAGCCTGGTGGCATTCCAGGTCGTGGTTCTCAAGATGCTGCCCTTTGACAACAAGTCCGAGTTCCAGGTCGTCGTGGACATGCCCGAAGGCACGCCGGTCGAACGAACCAACCGGGTGCTGAATGCGCTGTCGGACCGGCTGATGACCGAGCCCAACGTCACCCATGTGCAGACCTACGCCGGGACCGCGTCCCCCATCAATTTCAACGGCCTGGTGCGCCAGTACTACCTGCGCGAGGAGGCCCACATGGGCGACATCCAGGTCAACCTGGTGGACAAGGACAAGCGCGACCGGCAGAGCCACGAGATCGCGCTGTCGTTGCGCGAGCCGCTGCAGGCTATCGGTGCGCGCTTCGGCGCCAATGTAAAAATCGTCGAGGTGCCGCCGGGCCCGCCGGTTCTCTCACCGCTGGTGGCCGAGATTTACGGGCCGACCGACGACGGCCGCCGCGCCGCGGCGCAGGCGGTTGCCGGGGTATTCCGCGATACGGACGAAGTGGTCGACGTGGACACCAACCTGGAGGCCCCGCAGCGCAAGCTCGTGCTCGAGGTCGACCGCCGGCGCGCCGCCCGCCTGGGTGTCAGCCAGGCCGCGGTGGCGCAGGCGGTCAACACCGTGGTGCACGGCGAGGACGCGTCCTATCTGCACGAGGATCACGCCAAGGAACCGATCCCCGTCCGGCTGGAGCTGTCCGAAGGCGACAAATCGGATTTCGACACCCTCGGCGGCATCCGTGTTCGATCGAGATCCGGCACGCTGGTGCCGCTCGGTGAGATAGCGAGATTCCGGGATACCACGCGCGACCCGGCGATTCATCACAAGGACCTGCTTCCCGTGGTTTACGTTACCGGCGACGCCGCGGGACCTATAGACAGCCCGCTTTACGCCATGGGTGCCATCGCCGCGACCCTCGCGGAACAACCGATACTGCAGAACCGGCCCCTGGCGCAGCACTTCATCGCGCAACCCGAAAACCCTTACCGATGGAGTCTGAAGTGGGACGGCGAATGGCAGATCACCTATGAAACTTTCCGCGACATGGGCATCGCCTACGCCGTCGGGCTGGTGCTGATCTATCTGCTGGTCGTGGGCCAGTTTCACTCCTACGCGGTGCCGTTGATCATCATGGCACCGATACCACTGACCATTATCGGCATCATGCCGGGCCACGCGCTGCTTGACCGACAGTTCACCGCCACGTCGATGATCGGGATGATCGCACTGGCCGGCATCATCGTGCGCAACTCGATACTGCTGGTGGATTTCATACGGCAGGAGGTGAATGACAAGGGCGTCGAGCTGCAGGAAGCAGTAATCCGGGCGGGTGCCGTCCGTGCCCGGCCCATCGTCCTGACCGCATTGGCTGCCATGGCAGGGGCCACGTTCATTCTCGACGACCCGATTTTCAGCGGTCTGGCCGTATCGCTGATCTTCGGCATCCTGGTCTCGACACTCCTGACCCTGGTGGTTATTCCGGTGGTCTATTACGCGTACAATTACCGCCGGGCCGCAGCCGTCGATTGACGCCTTCGCCGAGTAGCGTGGGGCCGCGTTTTGTCGTCCCCGCTTGCTCAGGAGCGGCGGCGATTACCGTTCATCCCGCCGTCCGGGACCCCGTTGTGGCATTGTATCGCCAAACGGGGTCCGCCCATCGGTAACCATAATTTACGCACTTCCTGTGTGTTAGATATCGGGGGCTATTCTATACTCAATCATGCTGTACCAGAGCGAGAATCGATTATGTTTAAGAAGTCGAGTGAGCACCAGAACGAACAGGAACAACCGGTTTCCGCTTCCCCGGTCGAAGATCAGCCCACGCGACAGGGAAGCGTCGGCCAGAACCGGGTCAAAGAGCACCGCCGGTCAGTTCTGAGCCCGTCTATTGCCATCAAGGGGGATATCAGTGGAACCGAGGACCTGGTCCTGGAAGGCAAGATGGAAGGCACCATCAATCTGCCGAAAAACGAGATACTCATCGGGCCCGACGGCCAGGTGAAGGCAGACCTGACCGCCCTGAAGGTATCCATCGAAGGCCGGGTGACGGGTGATATCCGCGGCAGCGAAAGAGTCGTTATCAAGCATTCCGGCAAAGTGGAAGGAAACATCGTGGCGCCCCGGGTGGTGTTGGAGGACGGTTGCCAGTTCAAGGGCAGCGTCGAGATGAACACCGACGCCACGGCTTCCCGCGAAGCCGCGAGCACCAGGCCGCAGGATTCGAAACAGGCGCAGGAGACAAAGCAGAAAGCCGACCAGGCTGCCGGCTCCAAGGCGAATCAATACGCCTCCGATGTGAAGTCCAGAGCGACCAACGCATCCTGATCTAAGCAGGGGATTTTCCAGCTTCCCCTCGATGCCCGGCTTCCCCGCGGAGGCCGGTGTCCGTTATGTGGCGGAGCCAGGGCCGCATCGCCGTCACTGCGCCCCGGTCTCCGGCAGGCAGCAGGCTCCACCCGGCGGGGCGAGCTCCCCATGCGACGCCGGGCCCGGGATGTTGCACACGCCTGTCGCGGTCCGCACAATACCGGGTTCGCGGCATCCTCCGTGCGATCCGGTGGATTGCTCCACAGGCATTTTCCGGTTCTTCCCGTTGCGCCGCCTCGCTGACACGCCGAACCGCTTGCGGGCTGTTGACCGACGATCCGTTGCGGCCGGGTGACAGCGGGCTCGAGCGTGACAGTGACCGATCTACCCGGCGGAACACGATCATTGACTACGCGGCGCGGTACCAACACCCGATTCTATCCATCCACGGACGCCATCACGGGCCCCGGCGAAGACCGTCGGCGTTTTCT
>JBEPXV010000035.1:0-10397 GCA_041641695.1 Gammaproteobacteria bacterium
CGGGGCCCCAGTACATTGGTGCCTTCGGTGGTTATCTCTCCCCGATACTCGCTTGGTGAAAAAGCTCCCGGCAGCGCCCTTGTGGTGATTTTAGAGAGACGGCGAGGTTTTACATCAGCTCCCTCCGCTTACCGTGCTGCGATTCGTGTAGTTGCAGGATTCAGTACGATATTTCACTCAGCCGCGCCGCAATGCCTCGATTCGCTCATCCAGCGGCGGATGGGACATGAGCAGCCGTTTCAGCCCGGCCCCGATGTGGCCCGAGATGCCGAAAGCCGCGAGCTGATCCGGCAGGGGCTCGTCCGACGCCTGCTTGAGGCGCTGCAGCGCCGCGATCATTTTCTCCCGCCCGGCCAGGCCGGCGCCGCCCGCGTCGGCACGGAACTCGCGCCAGCGGCTGAACCACATGACGATCATCGACGCCAGGATGCCCAGGACGATTTGCGCCACGATCGTGGTCACCCAGAACCCGATGCCGTGGCCATGCTCGTTCTTGAACACCACCCGGTCGACGATCTGGCCGATCACCCGGGACAGGAAGATCACGAAGGTGTTGACCACGCCCTGTATGAGCGCGAGGGTCACCATGTCCCCGTTGGCGACATGGGATACCTCGTGGCCCAGCACCGCCTCGGCCTCGTCGCGGCTCATGCTGCGCAGCAGCCCGCTGCTCACCGCCACCAGGGCATTGTTCTTGTTGGCCCCGGTGGCGAAAGCGTTGACCATCCGGGCGTCGAATATCCCCACCTCCGGCATGCCGATGCCGGCCTGCTCGGCCTGGCGGCGGACCGTGTCCACCAGCCACTGCTCGACGTCGTTGGCCGGCCGCTCGATGACCCGGACGCCGGTAAAGCGCTTGGCCGTCCACTTGGAAATCAGCAGCGAAATGAACGCGCCGCCCATGCCGAACGCCGCCGCGAAAATCAACAGCGACTGGTAGTTGAGCCCCTGGGCGTTGAGATACGGCTCCAGTCCCAGCACCTGCATGGCGATGCTGAGCACGACCAGAATGCCGATATTGGTGGCGACGAACAGCAGAACACGCATCATGGCGGTGAACCGGTTGTTAATATCGGGTTGAATATGGTTACTTTAGTGACCCCGTTCAAGTCACGGGGTTCCGGCGATGGCTCGCCGGGATCACTCCGTGCGGGCCGGGAACGGTACGGCCGGCAGCGGCAGCCTTGAAACAGCGAGCAGACAGGTTTGACTTCCATGACTGAAAAACCGTCGGAAAACTGGCTGGCCGCCGAAAGCCGGCACGCCTGGCATCCCTACGCCCGCGTCCCGCCGCATATCGCCAATGTGCCCGTCGTGGCCGCCCGGGGCATGACCCTGGAAACCGCCGACGGCCGCCGGCTGCTCGACGCCATGTCCTCCTGGTGGGCGGTGATCCACGGCTACAATCACCCGGAGTTGAACGCGGCGATTACCCGGCAGGTCGAGCGGACCAGCCACGTCATGTTCGGCGGGCTCACCCATCCGCCCGCCGCCGAGCTGGTGGAGCGCCTGGTTCAACTGACGCCGGAGCCTCTGGAGACGGTGTTCCTGGCGGACTCCGGCTCGGTTTCCGTGGAAGTGGCGCTGAAGATGGCCATTCAGTACTGGCACGCCCGCGGCCAACCCCGCAAGCAGCGGTTCATCGCCCTGCGCCACGGCTACCACGGCGACACGGCCGGGGCCATGTCCGTGAGCGATCCCGAGAACGGCATGCACAGCCTGTTCGCCGACTCCCTGCTGGAGCAGTGGCACGCCGAGGCGCCGCAAAGCAGTTATCACGGCGAGTTCAACGCGGCCGATCTCGACTCCATGGCGGAACTGCTGGCAAAGCACCACGACCGCGTCGCCGCCGTAATCGCCGAGCCCATCGTCCAGGGCGCCGGCGGCATGCGTTTCTACCACTCGGGTTACCTCAAGGGCCTGCGCGAGCTGTGCGACCGCCACGGGGCGTTGCTGATCGCCGACGAGATCGCCACCAACTTCGGCCGCACCGGACGGCTGTTCGCCTGCGAGCACGCCGGCATCGCGCCGGACATCATGTGCCTGGGCAAGGCCCTGACCGGCGGCTACATGACCCTGGCCGCCGCGGTAACCACCGGGGAGGTGAGCCGCACCATCAGCAGCGCTGAGCCCGGAGTATTCATGCACGGGCCGACCTTCATGGCCAATCCCCTGGCCTGCGCGGCCGCCAACGCGAGCATCCAGGTACTGCTCGACTCGCCGTGGCAACGCCGCATCGCGGAGATCTCGGATGGCCTGAACGAAGGACTTCAACCCTGCGCCGGGGCCCCGGGCGTCAAGGACGTCCGCGTGCTGGGCGCCATCGGCGTGGTGGAAATGCAGGAGCCGGTGGACATCGGCGCCGTCAACCACCTCTACATCGACCAGGGCGTATGGCTGCGCCCCTTCGGCCGTCTGATCTACACCATGCCGCCCTTCATCGCCACCCGGGACGACATTCGCCAAATAACCGGAGCGATGCGCGACACGGCCGCGGCCGCAGCGGGTGATTCATCGTGAACCGACGCTCCCGCCCGGATACCGGCCACCAAAACCCGGAGAGTTTTGATCACGAGCGGGTCATGAAGGCCGTTTTCGGCCCGGAACTTGAAGCTCTAAGGCCCATTTGGAGCACGTCGGGAACATATTTCCCTTCGTAATCAAATCTTTGCCGTGGTCCGACCCGTTTATATTTTTGTATTCAAAAATATATTCAACCCAACGGCTTGTAACACCCCGCCGTCACTCTCGGTGACCGGCGCGCAGCCCGCTTCCCGCCTTCACCAGATCGACCAATACAGAAGCAATATCCTGAACGGGCACCGGCCCGGACCCGGGGAAAGGCGGCTCGAAGTTGGTGATCATTTCCGCTTTGCCTACGTGGTCGCCGCTGCGGGTGTCGGTCACCCCTTTGGGTCGCAGCGCTATCTCGTCGAACCACGGCGAAGTTATGCGGCGGATCGGCGAGCTCCGGTTCCAGATCACGAAAAGATCCGGCAGGTCATCCACCCGACTGCCGCTATAGACTTCCTGCGTGCGGACGAGCTCACCCACCACCGGTTCGCCGGTATCCGCATTGACCACCCGGCCAAGGCAGTCCTGCAGGACATCGAGCGTGCGACGGTATTCATCGCCTTGCTTCACCAGTCCGGCCGCGGTCTCGCGGCCCTGGAGATTGAGCCGCACCGTCCCGGAAAGGTTGTTGTGGGGAACGGCGAAGAAACGCCGTTGCTTCAGATCCCGCCGGGTGACATGGCTTTCATAGCCTCCGAACACGGCCTGCTCGATGGCCCACAGGATCTCGTCCAGCACCGCGCTGCAGCTCACTTTCGCTTCCATGGCCAGGCCGGCCACCACCATCACGCGGGTCCCGTCACCGGCCCGGTCGATGAGCCGGCCCAGGCCGCGGTCAATGGCCTGGTACATCTGCAGCAACGGATCCCCGTAGCGCTCGCGCCAGATGGGTCGATGCGCGGGATGCGCGGGGTCGTGGACATGCCAGAACTGGTGGCCGACGTCATGGCCCTGGGTGTAGGCCAGCGCGAACAGGTCCCAGCCGCCCCGGTCTAGGCAGTGCAGCGCGGCGCGGGTCTTCTGCTCCACCGTGGCCAGGAGCTGATCCCGCAGCTTTACGAACTGGCGCCCGGTGCGCGTAGCCATGGTCTCGGTGTTGCCGCCGGTCGGGTCGACACCGAAGCGCCCGACCCAGTCCTCTTTCAGCCCGGCCGGAAAGAACCGGGGCGGCCCGAGGCGCGCATGGGTAACCCAGTCGGTGACCTCCAGGCCGTTGACCCGTCCGGCATGCTTGACCTCAGGCATGTCGATGATGGCCATCTCCAGATCCGTGTCCGCCTGCTGCTCCCAGAAGGTCTCGCCGCCCAGCTCGTTCTCCAGATCGCAGAACTTCAGCCCGTGCTCCGCCGGACACCAGCGGTTGCGAAAGTAGTAGCCGTGCTCGTCCGGCAGCACGCCGGTGCTGAAGGAGGTCCAGCAGGCATCGTTGCCGAACCCCCGTGGCACGGTGATATCGCGGACGTGATCACTTTTCAGCAGCTTCGCCAGGGCCGGAAGGTGACCTTTCACTGCCCACTTACGGATCAACCGCGGTGTTATGCCGTCGAGAGCGACAAGCAGCAGGCGGGCTTTGGCGGAATCCTGTACGCAAACAGGCACAGCGGCCCGGTTCCGGTCACCGACCTGCGGCAGGGGCGGCCGGGAATGCAGAATCCGGGCCTGACGGTCCTGGAGCTGCCTGCGCTCAACCGCACGGTAATGAGACTCGGGATTGCCGGCGTTGTATTCGTACAGGATGCGGTCGTTGTAGCGAATACGCTCCAACCCCGCGAGCTGCATGATCGCCCGCATCACCGCCATGTCGGCAACGGCGTCCAGGAACTCGCCACCGTCGTCCCGCAGCCGGTGCAGTGCCGGATCGATCTCCTCGAGGCGCTCGACCAGAGCTGCCCGGTGCGCCCGGACGTGCATCGGGAAGTGCATGGGACCGACCGCATCGAGAACGCTGCCGCCCGTCTCGACGATGGGCTCGCAGCGCCCGTATCGCTCCCTGGAGTCCCGGTACTGGCCGTACATCACCAGGCAGCGGGTCGAATTGAAGAAATCGTTGATGTACGACAGCGCGCCGTCGTCGATCAGCCGGTCATCGCCGTCCACGTACACGACAATATCCTCGGGACCGCAATGCTCCTTTATCGCATCCAGTTGATTGCGTATCGCGCCCCGCCGTTCTGGGTTGCGGATCACAGTGAATCTCGGATCGGAAACCTCGGCATCGTCCAGCGCCCCATCCGTGGAAGCGTCGTCGATCAGGATGAACCGGCTCCGGGGGTAATCCTGCGACACGAGGCTGTCCATACAGCGCCGCAGAAACGCCCCGGCGTTGCGAAACGCGCTGATCACCACGATGCGGTTGCGGCGACGGATACTGAGCGGAAGAACGGGCTGGCAATGCGCAACAGCCCGTGAACGGAGGCCGGCGATTTCGTCGCGTTCCTTCTCCGGCAGCCCGGATCGCCGGAGCGTCCGGTTCGCCTCGCGGACGCATTCCACGTTGCGGCCAAGCGCCAGCGCGGCAGCCATGTATACCCTGGGCAGCTCATACTGATACACCGGATACTCGAACGGCTGCGGGGTCCTGGGCGGCCCGAGGCCGACCCCGACTGCGGCCAGTTCAAATGCTTTCCGGTTGTCGCCGCTTTCGAGATAGTGGCGGGCGAGATGATACAAGGGTTCGGCGCGGTCCGGATTCTCGTCGAAGGCCTCGGCCAGGGCGGCCTCGACCACGGCCCAAGAGGATCCCGTTTCCAGGAGGCAGCAGGCGCGGTGATACAAAGCGGTCCATCGCTCCGCGCCATCGATGCCATCGGCCAGGCAGCGGCGGTACCAGAAGTTCGCCTCCTGAAAACGTCCCAGCCCAAACAAGCGCTCGGCGGCGTCGAGGTCCGCTTCCGCGCCGGCACCGGACCGACAAGCGGCCAGGGCGGCATCCAGCGGCTTGCGGGACTCGTGCACGGACCGGGTAGACTGCTCGACGATCACCATTCCCGGGTGGCATTGACCGCTGTTGAATGCCGCGTCGACCCGCAACGAACCGTCGGTGTCGATCGACAGGCAGCCCTCGCCGGCCGGCAGCAGCGCGGGCCGCCAGACCGCCACGCGGCGGAATTGCCGGCGATGCAGAAGACTGAATGGCGCCAGCTGGTCCGGCAGCGAGAAATGCCGGTCGACCAGTACCCCGCAGCCGGCGGGCAGCAGCAGCACCCACCCCCCTTCGACTTCCATCGCATCCCGCAGCCCACGGTTCCATTCGCCGGGCGGATCATCCCCGGCCAGCGGAAGATGATCGACGGGGCACGCCGGCAGCGCTTTGCGAAGGACAGGCAGAAGATAAGCGCCCGATCCGTTCTCGACCAGCAGCACCCGCGAGATGTACTGATGCAGCGGTGCCAGGTCGATGTGCCAGCTACGGCGGGGGCCGTGATGCGCCACGAGCAGTGTCAATGGCCGTTCGGGGCGGTCCAACGAGCCGCCCCCGTCCCCGGAGATCTGCCCTCCCTCGCTCAAACGGTCGTGATCAGGGGCCGCGCACACCTTTTCGTGCAATGGATTGCATCAACCGGCGAGGCAATTCCGTCGTCAGGTCGGGGCAGCACCAAACTCGCAGAAATAGTTGCTACCGTAGTGGTCCGGGTCAGTCCGATCGAACTCCAGGGTGCAGACCGCTTCCCCGGCCTCCGGGAAATCCGGCAGGGTGGCCGTGATGCGAATGGCCGTGACGCCAGACTGGCTGCGGGATTGAGTGACCGAGTACTCGCCATTGCCGTCGGTGGTTGGCGACGCAAAGTCTTCAGACGCTTCGAACGATCCGCTGTCAAATAGCTCCACCTGAATGTCAAGATCGACGACAATGTCCGGCGTGGGCGGCACGACGAGTCCCGTGACCGTGATGTCCATTTCCACGGACCCGGTACAGACCACGCTGATCGAGCACGGATCCTCCAGCGAGTCGTCGAAGCGGATGGCGGAAGTGGCCGCGTGCGCCGGCAGGGTCACCGCGTTGACCACCGGCCTGACCCACTCGCCGGCGCCCAACTGGGCCCCGGCAACCAGCCCCCCGGCCCCCAGGATCGTCTTGACGGAACGTCGCCTTCGCTCCCGCTCGTCGGGTTCGTTGTACTTCTTGTCGCTCATAACGCGCCCCATATCCCTAATTGATGGTTAAAGATGGCTGAATTTACCTCAGTTGCCGGATCCGCACCACCGGATTTTCACCGAAGCCCGCGGATAGGAATAATGACCGACGTCCCTGACGGACTGCAGGCGCTTTCAAGGCTGGTCTTGGCGGCGCGATGCGGTCTTGGTGAACCGTATCCGGTCGGATTGAAAACCCGACCTGCAATACACGTCCTTCCGCCGCGTGCGATGGCCATATCACTGCCGATCAAACTCTCGCAGCTGATCGAGCACGGCTTTGTTTGATCAGGCCGCCGCCTGCTCCTCGTCGTCCGGGTCGTAGCCGAGGACGTGGGCCAACCATCGCTCTGTCTGCTGCACTGTGAGGCCTTTTCGCCTGGCGTAGTCCTCGATCTGGTCGCGGGCCAGCTTGTTGACGCCGAAGTAGCGGCTTTCCGGATGCGAGAAGTACAGGCCGCTGACCGCTGCAGTGGGCAGCATGGCGTAGTTCTCGGTCAGGGTGACCCCGGTCCGTTTCTCGGCCTCCAGGAGGTTGAAAATCAGGCGTTTCTCGGTGTGATCCGGACACGCCGGGTAGCCGGGCGCCGGGCGGATACCGCGGTACTCCTCTCGGATGAGCGCCCGGTTGTCTAGATTCTCGTCCGGGGCGTAGCCCCAGTACTCCCGCCGGACCAGCTCGTGCATGCGCTCGGCGAAGGCTTCCGCCAGGCGATCCGCCAGGGACTTGGCGAGAATCGAGCTGTAGTCGTCGTTGTTGTTCTCGAACTCGGCGACGACCTTGTCCAGGCCGAAGCCGGTGGAAACCACGAACGCACCGATGTAGTCCGCCACGCCGGAGTCCTTCGGCGCGATGAAGTCGGCCAGCGCCAGGTTGGGACGCCCCTCGCGCTGCACCGCCTGCTGCCTCAGGGTATGCAGGGTGGTAACCACGCGCTGACGGTCGTCGTCGGCATACACCTCGATATCGTCGTCGCGCACCGAGTTGACCGGCCAGAAGCCGATCGCCGCGCGCGCTTCCAGCCACCGTTCTTCGACGATCCGCTCGAGCATGTCCCGGGCGTCGTTGAACAGGGTGCGCGCCGCGTCCCCGGCCTCGGGGTCATCCAGGATCTTCGGGTAGCTGCCTTTCATGTCCCAGCTTCGGAAGAACGGCGTCCAGTCGATGTAGTCGGTGAGCTCCTGCAGGTCATAGGACTCGAACGTGCGCAGCCCCGATTGCTTCGGCTTGGGCGGCGTGTAGCCGGACCAGTCGACGGGCAGCTTGTTGGCCCGTGCGTCTGCGATGCTCGCCCGCTTGCCGGTGCGGCGCTCATTGGCACGCCGCGTGCGGATCGAGTCGTACTCCTCGCTGATGCTTTTCACGTACTCCTCGCGCTGATCCTTTGCCAGCAGCTTGCTGACCACGCCCACCACGCGGGATGCGTCGATCACGTGAATGGTCGGCCCGTGGTACTCCGGCGCGATCTTCACCGCCGTATGCACGCGGCTGGTGGTGGCGCCGCCGATCAGCAGCGGAATCTCGAAGCCCTCGCGCTCCATGTCCTTGGCTACGTAGCACATCTCGTCGAGGCTCGGTGTGATCAGGCCGGAGACGCCTACTACGCTGGCGCCTTCCTCGCGCGCCGTCTCCAGAATGCGCGCGCTCGGCACCATGACACCGAGATCGATCACCTCGTAGTTGTTGCAGCGAAGCACTACGCCGACGATGTTCTTGCCAATGTCGTGGACGTCACCCTTGGCGGTGGCCAGCACGATCTTCGCCACCGGTTCCCGCTCACCGTCCTGCTCAGCTTCCATGTACGGCTGGAGATAGGCGACCGCTTTCTTCATCACCCGGGCGCTCTTGACCACCTGGGGCAGGAACATCTTGCCGGAGCCGAACAGGTCGCCCACCACGCCCATGCCCTTCATCAGCGGGCCCTCGATGACATGCAGGGGGCGCTCCAGGGCCTGCCTGGCCTCCTCGGTATCGGCCTCGACATAGTCGGTAATGCCGTGGACCAGGGCGTGCTCGAGTCGCTTCTCGACATCCGCCTCGCGCCAGCTCAAATCCTGCGTGCTCTCACGCTCCTGGCCTTTCACCGAGTCGGCGATCTCGAGCAGGCGCTCGGTGGCGTCGGGGCGCCGGTTCAACACCACGTCTTCGACCCGCTCGCGCAGGTCTTCTGGGATATCCTCGTAGACCGCGAGCTGGCCGGCGTTGACAATGGCCATGTCCAGGCCCGCCTTGATGGCGTGGTACAGAAAGACCGAGTGGATGGCCTCGCGCACCGGATTATTTCCCCGGAACGAGAACGAGACATTGGACAGGCCGCCGGACACCTTCACGCCGGGCATGCGCTTCTTGATCTCGCGGGTGGCTTCGATAAAGGCCACGCCGTAGTTGTTGTGCTCCTCCATGCCGGTGGCGATGGCGAAGATGTTCGGATCGAAGATGATGTCCTCCGGCGGGAACCCCACCTCCTCGGTCAGGATCCGGAAGCAGCGCTCGCAGATCGACACCTTGCGCTCGACGGTGTCGGCCTGGCCCTCCTCGTCGAAGGCCATTACCACCACCGCGGCGCCGTAGCGCCGGACCTTGCGGGCCTGCTCCCGGAAGGCGTCCTCGCCTTCCTTGAGGCTGATGGAGTTGACCACGCCCTTGCCCTGAACGTTCTTCAGGCCCTGCTCGATAACCGTCCACTTGGACGAGTCGATCATCACCGGCACGCGGCTGATGTCCGGCTCGGACGCCACCAGGCGCAGGAACTGCGCCATCACTTCCTCGGACTCCAGCATGCCCTCGTCCATGTTGACGTCGATGATCTGGGCGCCGTTCTGGACCTGGTCCCTGGCGACATCCAGCGCAGTGTCGTAGTCCTCGCCGCGGATCAGCTTGGCGAAGCGTGCCGAACCGGTCACGTTGGTTCGCTCACCGATGTTGACGAACAGGCTGTCCGGGCCGATGTTGAACGGCTCCAGGCCGGAAAGCCGGCAGCGCACCGGCAGCTCCGGCACCTTGCGCGGCGCCACATCCTTTACCGCTTCGGCGATAGCGCTGATGTGCTCGGGGAGCGTGCCGCAGCAGCCGCCCACCAGATTGACCAGGCCCGAGCGCGCGAACTCGCCGATCTGCCCGGCCATGTACTCCGGGGACTCGTCGTAGCCGCCCATCTCGTTGGGCAGCCCGGCATTGGGGTGGCAGCTCACGTAGGTGTCCGCCACGCGGGACAGCTCCTCGACGTATTGGCGCAGCTGCTTGGCGCCCAGCGCGCAGTTCAGGCCGATGCTGAAGGGCCGCGCATGGCGCAGAGAGTTCCAGAACGCCTCGGTGGTCTGCCCGGACAGCGTGCGCCCGGACAGGTCGGTGATGGTGCCCGAGACCATCACCGGCAGCCGCAGGTCGTGGTTCTCGAAACAGTCCTCGATGGCGTACAGCGCCGCCTTGGCGTTGAGCGTGTCGAACACCGTCTCCACGAGTATCAGATCCACGCCGCCATCGACCAGGCCGCGCATCGCTTCCCCGTAGGCTTCGTGCAGCTCGTCGAAGGTGACGTTGCGGAATCCCGGGTCGTTGACGTCCGGCGATATGGACGCCGTCCGGCTCGTGGGTCCGAGGACGCCGGCCACGTAGCGCGGCTGGCCCGGGGTCGCGCTCGCCGCGGCATCCACCGCCTCGCGGGCAATCCGCGCCCCTTCGCGGTTGA
>JBEPXV010000036.1:0-10182 GCA_041641695.1 Gammaproteobacteria bacterium
ATCGAGCTGTCCGAGGGCTCCGGGCTCACCTGGGTGGCGTCGTTGAAGAAAAAGGGGCTGCGCAACGAAGTCGTGTTCATGACCGAGAACCCGGACCTGCAGACGGCGCTGCAGGTGATACGAGTGGGCGCCGCGGACCTGATCTTCAAGCCGGTGCGTCTCGAGCAGATCCTCAAGTCGATAAGCGCCTGCCTGGAGAAGGACTCCACGATACGGCGCAATGACCTGATGCGGGAAAAGGTGGACACGGCGAAGTTCCAGGACACCATGATCGGCTTCAGCGACGCCGTCGTCGAATGCTTCCGTCTGATCGAGCGCATCGCGCCGAGCCAGAGCGTGGTTCTGATCGAGGGCGAGACCGGAACCGGCAAGGAACTGGCGGCCCGCTCCATCCACAAGCTGAGCGGGCGCAGCGGCCCGTTCGTGCCGTTGAACTGCGTCTCCATTCCCCAGGAGCTGTTCGAGAGTGAGCTGTTCGGCCATACCCGGGGCGCCTTTACGGGTGCCAACGCCGATCGCGAGGGGCTGTTTCAGCATGCCCAGCGCGGAACCGTCTTCCTCGACGAGATCAGTGAAATGCCCGTTGCGATGCAGGCCAAGCTTCTGCGGGTGCTCGAGGAGCGATGCGTCAGGCCCGTCGGCTCTGACCGGGAAATAGCCACGGACGCCCGCGTCATCGCCGCCACCAACCGCGAGCTGCTCGGGGAAGTCAACGCAGGACGGTTTCGCCAGGATCTGTTCTATCGCCTGGAGGCCGTCACGCTGCGGATTCCGACGCTCCGGGAGCGCAGGGACGACGTGCTGCTGCTGGCGGAGCACTTCATAGACACGTTCGCCAGGCAGACCGGTACGCCCCCGGCGACCCTGGAGCGCGAGCACATCGACAAGCTCCTGGCCTACGACTGGCCGGGCAATATCAGGGAGCTCAAGAACATGATGGAGCGCTTCGTGCTTTTCGGAGCTTTCCCCGACGATCTGTTCAACCGCGACGCCGCGGCGCCGGCCGCCACCCGGACGTTTCCGAAGGACTGGTCTCTGGAGGCGGTGGAACGGGCGCATATCCTGTCGGTTCTGGAAGCCGTCAAGGGCAACAAGTCCGAGGCCGCTCGGCGGCTCGGTGTATCGCGGAAGACGCTGGAACGCAAGCTGCATCGCTGGGAGCAGCGGCAAGGCGGGTTCGAGCAGCGCCTTGTGTCCTGACATCAGCCCCGGCATCCCGAATCCGTATAAAGCGATGGCAGAGAAAGCTTCCGAGCCGGCCGGCGGGTTGATCGACGTGCTGGCCGCCGGCTCCGGGATCGTCTGCCTGGTGGGGGCCGGCGGCAAGAAAAGTACCATCTACCGTATCGTGTCGCAGGCCGCAGGCCGGGTTGCCGTTACCGCCACGGTGCATACGCCGCCGTTTCGCAAGCGTCTGGCGGCGGAAACCCTCATCGCGCCGGCTTTGGAGCTCAGGTCGCTGGTCACCGGCGCGTCGGCGTCCCGGGTCGTCGCCTATGCCTGCCCGAGCGACAAGAAAGCTCGGCTGGCCGGCGTGGACCCGGACCTGGTGATGGATATCCACCAGTCCTGTGGGTTTGACGTCACGCTGGTGAAGGCGGACGGCGCGCGGCTGCGGCGGCTCAAGGCGCCGGGGCCGCATGAGCCGGCCCTGCCGGCCCGGTTCGCCACCCTGATCGTGCTGGTGTCCGTACACGCCGTGGGTGAGCCCCTGGACCAGATCGTGGCCCACCGGCCGGAAGTGGTCGCCGCGCTGACCGGCGCCGCTCCGGGGCGTCGCATCACGGCGGACCACGTTGCCCGGCTGCTTACGCATCCGCGGGGCGGCCTGAAGCACGCCGAGCGCGCCGACCGGGTGGTGCCGGTCATCAACATGGTGGATACGGACGCGCAGAAATACACCGCGCGCCTGATCTCCGACCAGGTCCTGGAGCGGGCTCCGGGCCTGGACCGCGTGGTGCTGGCGCGGATGGTCTCGGAGGATCCGATCGTGCAAGTCATCCGGAGGTAGATGGCGCGCGGGCCGGGCCCGGGCCGGCTTACAGGTCTTCGTGCTTCACCAGGTCGGACAGCGAGATGGGCCGGGCGTCCTCCCAGTCGGCGTCCTGGGTGGGCAGGAAGCGCTTGAATTTTTCCTCGATGCCGTCTTCGGTCAGCCTGCGCTCCACGGCGACCAGTGTGCCGATTTCGTGCTCGCACAGCGACTCCGCATATGCCAGTTCGCTGCGGGCCGCTTTGCGGGCCGCAGCCAGGTCCGGCGCTCCGTAGTTGTCGAGCAGGTGCCGGCTGAGCTGCTCGACTGCCTCCTGTATCTGGTCTTCGGTGGCCGAGGCGATGGACACGACTGTGCACCACCCGAAGCTTTCCAGGCCCAGGAAGCCCGCGTTGAAGGCCTGCAGACGCTTGCCCGCCAGGCTGGCGTCATCGTCGTCGAGAAACTCGAAGCTGCCCGGTATCGCCCATTCCCCGGCGCGCGCCGCCTTCTCGAAGATCTCTTCATCGGAGTCGTCGAGGCGCGCGCAACGCAGCATTTTCCGCGTAGCGTTTCTACGGCTCATGGCTGGCCGGCTATTCCAGCCTGATGTCGCCGTCGACAACGGTTTCCATGTCGAGCGCCTCGATGGTGACCGTCGCCTTGACCGGCAGAGTCTCGTTGCCCTGAAGACGGCCGTCATCAACGGCCGCCCGTACCGCGTTTTCAATTTCTCGCTGGGAAGTGATTCCGAGCTTCTTCAGAAACTTTCGCAGCTCGATGTTGAACTTGTCTTCATCCATTGCTTGAACCCTGGCAGATTGTTGGAATGTAAATCGTCCCCAACGGACGAATCGTCGGTCGCTCGTCGCTGTCGGTTGTCCCGCGCTCGACGGCGTCAGTCCGACCAGACGATCCGGCCGCATTGCTGGAAATCGTACCCACCCAGGGACTGCGCGTAGCTCTGGCAGTCCTCGCTCTTGAGCGTTTCCACGAAACGCTGGAACAATGTCCGGAAGTATACGCCCCGGTCAAGCGCGAAGTCATAGGCTTCCCAGTCAAGCGGGACGAAATCCAGTCCGAATTCCCCGGCGATCGCGCGGCTGCCCGGTGCTACGTCGGTCTGCTGTCCGGCAAGCATCGAGGCGGCTTCGCGCTCGGATTCCACCGTGCGCACCATACGCAGCCTGGCAGGATCGAAATCGTGCCTGGCACACAGCTCCTGAAGATGCCGGTCCACGCCGGAGTTGCCCGAGCGCATTGCCCAGCGCACTCCGGGCCGGAACAGCATCGACGGGTCGCCCATGTAATCGAGGTCGTCCCCCAGCATCAGTCCGCGTTCCTGGGTGAAGGCTCTGACCAGCACCCATGACTTGTGCGGCGGATGCTGCTGCAGCAGGGCCGCGTGGCGGCGCTGGCTCTCCCTGGCCGGGCCCCAGTGGACGGCGCAGACGTCAACGCGGTGGCGGGCGAGCAGGCTCAGGCCGAGCTGGGTGCCGGCCACCGTGTAGCCGATCACTGCGTGGCCTTCCAGCTCCTTGACCAGCCGTGTTACCGCCCGCTGCAGGAGTGGATCGTCGCTGCCGGTTATGACCAGCCGATCGGTGAGCAGGCCGCCGTGGCTGCTTTCCATCAGCCACTGGTCCACTAGCTTTCGCGGGAACAGCCATTTGCCCGTGACCTTCGTGGCCGGGATCTGGCCTTCACTCACCAGGGTGTAGACCTTCTTGGTATTCAGGTGCAGGTACTCTGCGACTTCCTTCACGCTCATGAACGGCGAGGTGCTGGCGGCGGTACGATCCCGGGTTTTATCCAGCTCCCGGGTCAGCGGGCGGGCCATGACACGCTCGCAATCGTGACCGGTCGCAGCCGTCGCGCAGGGTCTGGCCTGAGTGTTCCGGACCGTTGCATGGTGGTTGCCTGCAGAGTCGTTGGGCAGAGATATTGGAAAGTATACTCTCTCCGGTGGCGTTGCGGTCAATCCGTTCATCCGTTACGCCGAGGGCAAAGGCGGCCAACGCGGGATGCCACAAAGTGAAACGTCGGGTGTAGCATAGGCGGACGCCCGTAGGGTAGATTTGAAACAGCAGATGACCTCCAAGATGGACTATTCAACACCATCCGGGACCGAATTCCCGGTAACCATTGTCATGGAGCGCCGCAAGCGCCAGCGCGCCCAGTGGCACTTCGTGGAATGGAAGGCGGTCGGCGTATTGACCGGCCGGGAGCACCTGCGGGATACCGTCGAGCGTGTTGTCATCCACGAGGACGAGGAATACTGGCGCGTGTTGTGGACCGGGTTTGTCATTCGCCTGGTCAAGGACGGCGGTGAAAGCTACTGGTCCAACCTCATGGCCGAGCACCCTTCGCTGTTCGTGGTCTGTCGCCGCAATGACGACCAGGACGAGCCGGAGCCGTTCCTGGTGACCGTCAATTACGATCACATCATCGGTTATCAAGAGGTCGATGATGATGTTTACCGGCTCCCCCTGCCGCCGGATGTCTACCAGTGGGTGGAGCGCTACGTGGTGAACAACTATACCCCCAGGCAGACCAAGAAGCGTAAACGCGTCAACTGGAGCGAAACGAATCATGTCGAGGCATCCCCGAGGCAACGAAGACACTGAGCCCGGCGTGCTGAAGCGCTGGTCCAGGCGAAAGGCGCGTTCCGGTGAGACGCCGGACACGCATGCGTCGCAGGCCGGTGAGCATCCCGAGACCGTTGCAGGGCCCGGCGGCGAAACACCGTCGCCGGATGATCGCGCGCCGGATGCCGGAGCCGCGGAGCCGGTCAAGACGGACGAGGATATGCCTGATCTGGAATCGATCAATGACGCCAGCGACATGCGGGACTTCTTTTCCCCGGGGGTGAGCGAGCAGCTGCGCAACCAGGCGCTGCGGCGCCTGTTCCGGACAGCGCGATTCAACGTGATCGATCCATTGGATGATTACAACGAGGACTTCCGCAACTTCGAGCTGCTGGGGGACTTGGTGACCTCCGATATGCGCCACCGCATGGATATGGACGAGCAGCGGCGCAAGGAGGCTGCGGAGGCTGATGATGCCTCCCGGGAGGCGGAACCGGCGGACGCGGCATCCGTCGAAGACAGTGAGGAAGAGGAACCGGAAGACTTTGACGAGACGACCGTGACGCGCCGGAACGGCGAGGAGCCGGCCGGCAGCGACGGCGGCGAAACAGACACCAACAGCGACTCCGGGTCGCGGAAGCGAACATGACAGCAGTGGCAGACGATCGGAATCCGGTTGAGGCGGCCCCGGCCTGGCCCGCGGAGACTGCGGACGGCGTGGCCAGGGCGGCCGCCCTGGAGATTCTCAACGCCAAGGCGCGTACACCCACCTCCCTGGTAACCTACCAGGCCGGCAATTCGCTGCTGCTGGTGGTCGAGGAGCGCGGCGAGGCCGAAGCCCTGTTGGATGTACTGCCGTCGGATGCGCTTCAGGTCACGATACTGATCGCGGATCCGAAAAAAGCCCGCATCGAGCTGTCGGAGCTGGGCGGCTTCGAGCTGGTTCACGCGCGGGTCGGTCATTTCGAGGGTCATCTCGGCAGCTTCGTGGTCCGGGTCGCCGATGATGACGAGCCGCGAAACCTGGCCAGGACGACGGGACAGCGACGCGAGGATTTCGACCTGGTGCTGGATCTGGGTGGCAAGCCCCATATCAAGGCAGCGGTCCTGCCGCCGGGGTACTTCGCGCCGCGCTCCGAGCAGGAGTTGAACGAGGCCCTGGAAGCGCTGCCGGAGATGGTGGGGGAGTTCGAGAAGCCCAAGTATTTCCAGTACAACGCGGACATCTGCGCCCACGGGGCCAGCGGGATTACCGGGTGCACGCGATGCCTCGACGCATGCCCGACCTCGGCGATCCAGTCGCTGGTGGAGCGCGTCGAGGTCGATCCATTCCTGTGCCAGGGCGGCGGCATCTGCACCACGGCCTGTCCGACCGGTGCCATGACCTATCAGTATCCGCGGGTCAGTGACCTGCTGGAGAACCTGAGACGCGCCCTGCGACGTTACCATGACGAATCCGGACGTGGTCCGTGGGTGCTGGTCGTGGATGATACCGCCGGGCGGGAGATCGTGGCGTCAGCGGCGGGAAAGCTCCCCGAGAATGTCCTGCCGCTGTTTGTGGAGGAGGTCGGTTCAGTGGGGATGGATACCTGGCTGGCCGCGCTGTGCTATGGCGCGCACGGCGTCAGTATCGCGTGCTCCAATGCGCCGATAACCGAGCAGGTGCGCGACGAGCTGGCTCATCAACTGCGGATTGCCAATACCCTGCTGAATGCGCTGGACCTGCCGGCGGACCGCATCCGTACCCTGGATATCGCGCCGGACACCGAGTGGTGGTTGGAACTGCCGGACTCGGCCGTCGAGCCGGTGGTGCCGCCGACCGGCTTCGCGGCAGTGGAGGAGAAGCGGACCAACCTGCGCCTGGCGCTGGATCATCTGTATGAGAACGCACCGAAAAGCCCGGAGCGGGTGACACTGCCCGCGGGGTCGCCTTTCGGTGAGATCAGCGTGGACCGGGAAAAGTGCACGCTGTGCATGGCGTGCGTGTCGGTATGCCCGGCGTCGGCGCTTCATGACGGCGAGGATCTGCCGATGCTGCGCTTTCTCGAGAACAACTGCGTGCAGTGCGGCATTTGCGAGTCGGCCTGCCCCGAGGACGCCATCGATCTGCGGCCGCTCTATACTTATGACAGTGACAAGCGTTCCCGTATGCGGGTCCTGAACGAGGAGAAGCCTTTTCCGTGCGTTCGCTGCGGCAAGCCTTTCACCACCGAGCGAATGATGGAAACGATTCGCGGCAAGCTGGCCGGCCACTGGATGTTTCAAAACGACGAGCAGAAAAAGCGCCTCGAGATGTGCGAGGACTGCCGGGTCGCCGACATGTTCGCCACGGGCGAGGGCCCGGACCCCTACAACAAGCCCGCTGGGCCGACCGGTGCCGGTCATAATTGAGTCATAGTGACGCAATTGGCTCACAATTACCCATTTTGCATGGTGAAATAACTAGAAGATGAGATGAATATATATTTTCTTAGATTAAAGGTCGTTTTTTTACCTGAATCGTTGGCGCAACTTGTGCAACCCTGTATGAATACAACAAGGACGATCCATGAGTGAAACGCGGGAAGCGATCTCAAGGGAGGACGAATTCCGAGCGAATGCGTATGGACTGCTGGCGAATCTGTTGGCCCGCGTTCCAAGCCGCGAGCTGCTGGACGGATTGAAAGCCATAGAAATCACGGAAGGCGAACAGAACAACAGCATGGCCGCAGCCTGGAAGACGCTTGCCATGGCGGCGCAACGGACGACGCAGGAGGCGGTGGACGACGAGTACCACGCGCTGTTCATAGGGATTGGACGCGGCGAGCTGGTGCCTTACGGATCCTGGTACCTGACCGGCTTCCTGATGGAGCGGCCGCTGGCGCAGCTCCGGCAGGACCTGAAGATTCTGGGTTTCGAGCGCCAGGATGACGTCAAGGAGCCGGAAGACCATGCCGGAGCGTTGATGGAGACAATGCATATGATGGTTCTCGATGCTGGAATTGGAGACCATGAGCAGAAACGGTTTTTCGATCGGCATCTGGAGCCGTGGATCGGCAAGTTTTTCGAGGATCTGCAGAATGCCAGGAGCGCCGGTTTCTACAGCGCGGTGGGCGTTTTCGGAGCGCAGTTCATCGAAGTGGAGAAAGAATATCTGGCGATGCTGCCGCACTAGCGGCCCCGTCGCCGGGCAGGGAACACACGGAATCGCCCGGATGCGGAATAATGTATTAACCGGTTGATCACACTTGAAGCGAAGAGAGGAGAGAATTTAATGAGTCAGCACAAGCAGAGCGAGAAGCTGTCGCGCCGGGGATTTCTGAAAAGCGCGGCCGTGGCGGGCGGCGCGGCCGGCGTGGCCACCCTGGGCTCTCAGGTTCAGGCTGTCGATGAACAGCCTGCCGCGAAGAAGCCGGCGGCCCCGGCCAAGGGCTACCGCGAGACGTCGCATGTCCGCGAATACTATGCCAAAGCGCGTTTCTAGGATCGGAGGTCCCCAATGAAGCTCATTAAAAAACGTAATTCCGATACCCGTGAAAAGGCGTTTGCGGGTGAAGCAATAGACCGCCGCGCTTTCCTGCGGCGGTCCGGTATCGGCCTGGGCGGCGCAGCCGTCGCCAGCGGCCTGCCGATGACCATGATGCGCCGCGCCGAGGCCGCGGGCAGTGAAACGGGCCCCAAGGAGGGCGTCGAAACCGAGCTCCGGCGCTCGATCTGTACCCACTGTTCGGTGGGCTGCGGGGTCATCGCCGAGGTCCAGAACGGGGTGTGGACCGGCCAGGAGCCGGATTTCGATTCCCCCTTCAACCTCGGGTCGCACTGCGCCAAGGGCGCTTCGGTGCGCGAGCACGGCATCGGCGAGCACCGGCTCAAATACCCGATGAAGCTCGAAGGCGGCAAATGGAAGAAGCTCGACTGGGATACCGCCATCAACGAGATCGGCGACAAGCTGCTGCAGATCCGCGAGGAATCCGGTCCCGATTCGGTCTTCTGGCTCGGTTCCGCGAAGCACTCCAATGAGCAGTCATACCTGTTCCGCAAGCTGGCCGCCATGTGGGGCACCAATAACGTGGACCACCAGGCGCGTATCTGTCACTCCACCACGGTCGCGGGTGTCGCCAACACCTGGGGCTACGGGGCGATGACGAACTCCTACAACGACATGCACAACTGCAAGACGATGTTCTTCATCGGCTCCAATGCGGCGGAGGCCCACCCGGTTGCCATGCAGCACATCCTGCGGGCCAAGGAAAACGGCGCCAAGATGATCGTGTGCGACCCGCGTTATACCCGCACCGCGGCCCATGCCGACCAGTTCGTGCGCATTCGCCCGGGTACCGACGTGGCCATTATCTGGGGCCTGTTGTGGCACATCTTCGAGAACGGCTGGGAGGACAAGGAATACATCAACCAGCGCGTCTGGGGCCTGGACCGCGTTCGCGAGGAAGTCAAGCGCTGGACGCCCGAGGAAACCGAACGGGTGACGGGCACCCCGCCGGACGTGGTCGAGGCGGCCGCCCGGACCATGGCCGAGAACCGGCCGGGCACCATCGTCTGGTGCATGGGCGGCACCCAGCACACCATCGGCAATAACAACACCCGGGCCTACTGCATCCTGCAGCTCGCCCTGGGCAACGTCGGCAAGTCCGGCGGCGGCGCCAACATCTTCCGCGGCCACGACAACGTCCAGGGCGCCACCGACCTCGGCGTGCTTTCCCATACCCTGCCGGGCTATTACGGCCTGAGCGAAGGCTCCTGGAAGCACTGGTCCAAGGTCTGGGACCTGGACTTCGAGTGGGTAAAGGGCCAGTTCTCGCAGGAGATGGTCGAGGACGACGGCGGCAAGCAGTCGCACCCGATGAACTACCGGGGTATCCCGGTCTCCCGCTGGATCGACGGCGTTCTCGAAGAACCGGCCAACATCGGCCAGAAGGATCGATTCCGTGCCGTGATTCTCTGGGGCCACGCGGTCAACAGCCAGACCCGCGGTCCGGAGATGAAGAAGGCCATGGAAATGCTGGATATGCTGGTGGTGGTCGACCCGTATCCGACCCATGCGGCGGTGATGAACGACCGCACCGACGGGACTTACCTGCTGCCGGCATCCACGCAGTTCGAGACCTACGGCTCGGTGACCGCGTCCAACCGGTCGCTGCAGTGGCGCGACAAGGTGATCGATCCTGTCTGGGAGTCGCTGCCGGACCAGACGATCATGTACAAGCTGGCCAAGAAAGTCGGCATCGCCGACCAGCTCTGCAAGAACATGGAAGTGAACAACGACGAGCCGCTGGTGGAGGACATCACCCGGGAGTTCAACCGGGGCATGTGGACCATCGGCTACACGGGTCAGAGTCCCGAGCGCCTCAGGGCTCATGCGGAGAATCGCAGGACCTTCAACACCACCACCCTCAAGGCCGAAGGCGGCCCGGTTGACGGCGACTACTATGGCCTGCCGTGGCCAAGCTGGGGCACGGCGGAAATGGGGCATCCCGGCACGCCGATCCTGTACGACACCAGCAAGCCGGTGGCCGAGGGCGGCCTGACCTTCCGGGCGCGTTTCGGCGTCGAGTACGAAGGCGAGAACCTCCTGGCCGAAGGCTCGTACAGCGAGGGCTCGGAACTGACAGACGGCTATCCGGAATT
>JBEPXV010000037.1:0-10016 GCA_041641695.1 Gammaproteobacteria bacterium
ATACACTAGTATGATTGTCTATAGCGAGTTATTGCGCAGCTTCCCGGTCGGCCCGCCGGACTCGCCGGTACACGACGTGACTGGCGATCATCATCATGATCACCGAGGCCGCGAACAGGTAAAGACCGTAGTGCAGCTGGATGGTCGCCACCGGCCCGAGCTGGACGCTGGCGATCAGCACCGCGACGACGAACACGTCCAGCATCGACCATTTCCCCAGGACATCCAGCCAGCGCAGCCACCGCCGGTTCGCGGACCACGGGCGGTTCCAGGCCCAGGCGAGCAGTGTCAGCTTCATGACGGGCAGCACCAGCGTGAACAGGCCCAGGATCACGAACAACGGGTACTCCCCTTCGAGGTACAGCTGCTGGATGCCGGACAATACCGAGAACGTGTTCTCCAGGAACACCAGCCTGGTCAGCGTCAGCATCGGGGCCCAGATCCCGACCCCGAACGCCAGGGCCGCCGACGCGAGCAGCAGGTTGAGCGCGATGTGGCGCGGGCCGGACCCACGGTGAAGCGACGGTGACTCGGCGGCCGCCATGGATTCAGTACATGTCCACAGGATCGATGTCGATGGACCAGCGAACCTTCTTCGAGGCCGGCCAGGTCTCCAGCCAGGCAAGCCAGGGCGTCAGGACGTCGCGCAGCGCCGACCGGTCCGAGGCGCTCAACAGGAGCTGGGCACGGTAGCGGCCGGCGCGCTTCTCCATGGGAGCACGCACGGCGTCCATCACCCGGATGCGACGGTGGTCGGGATGCTTGACCAGCTCGCGCCGGGCGGCGTCCAGGAACCCGAGGGCCGTGTCCGCCTTCGTGGACTCGGCCCGCAACAGCGCGAAGCGGCTGAACGGCGGGTAGGCCGCGGTCTCTCGTTCCGCCAGCGCATACCCGGCGAACCGCGAATAGTCGTGCCGGGCCAGCTCCTGAAAGACCGGGTGCTCCGGGTACATAGTCTGGATCAGGACTTCCCCGGCGTGCACATCCCGGCCGGCGCGGCCGGACACCTGCAGCAGCTGCTGGAACAGCTGCTCGGTGGCGCGGTAGTCCACGCTGTACAGGCCCTGGTCGGCGTTCACCACCCCGACCAGGGTCACGTAGGGAAAGTCGTGGCCCTTGGTCAGCAGCTGCGTGCCCACCAGGATGTCGGCCTCGCGGTTGCGGGCCGCGCTCAGGCTTTCTTCCAGGGCGCCTTTGCGCCGGGTGCTGTCGCGGTCGATCCGCACGATGCGCGCTTCCGGCAGTCGCTTCCGCAGCCCGTCCTCCAGTCGCTGGGTGCCCGCGCCCAGGGGGCCGAGTGACGCGCCCTGGCACGCCGGGCAGGCGAGCTGCGGGGACTGTTCCCGTCCGCAGTGGTGGCACAGCAGCTTGTTGATGCTCCGGTGCAGAGTCAGGTGCGCGTCGCAGCGCTCGCACTGGGCATGCCAGCCGCATTCATAGCAGGTCCACACCGGGGCGTAGCCGCGCCGATTGATGAACAGCAGGCTCTGCTCGGAGCGCCCCAGACGCCGGTCCAGTGCCTCGAACAGCGCCGAGCTGATGCCGTCCTGGGCCTTCGAACGGCGCATGTCTATGAAACCGATGTCCGGCAGCGCCGCGCCCTTGGCGCGCTCAGCCAGGACCAGCTGCCGATAGCGGCCCCGGGATGCGTTGTGCATGGACTCCAGCGACGGGGTGGCGCTGCCGAGCACCACCGGGATGCCCTCCAGCTTGGCGCGGTACACCGCGACGTCGCGGGCGTGATAGCGCAGTCCGTCCTGCTGCTTGTAGGACGAGTCGTGCTCCTCGTCGACGACGATGAGCCCGGGCCGGGCGAGCGGCGCGAACACCGCGGACCGCGTGCCGAGCACCACCGGCGCGTGGCCCTGGCGTCCCCGCCACCAGTTGTAATGACGCTCGCCGGCGGCCAGCCCGGAGTGCAGGACCGCCACGGACTTGCCGAACCACCGTTGGAGGGCCCGCACCAGCTGAGGGGTGAGTGAGATCTCCGGCACCAGGACCAGCGCCTGCCTGCCCCGGCTCACCACCGAGCGGATGGCTTCGAGGTACACCTCCGTCTTGCCGCTGCCCGTTATGCCGTACAAGAGGAAGCAGGCGAAGTCGTCGGCGCCGTTGATGGCCGCCACCGCATGGTCCTGGTCCGCATTCAGCTCGAAGTCCCGGGGCGCATCGGCATCGGTCGCCGGCTCGGTGTAGGGCACGCGCTGCACCCACCCGCGGCCGACCAGCGCCTCTATGGATTTGCGCCAGCGATCCGAGATCAGTCTCAGCGCCGGAGCATCGAGGCAGTGCCCGGGTGCCGTGGTGAATGCCTTCATGATGCGTTGCTGGACAGGCGCCCGGGCGGGCGGCTCGCCGAGCTTCAGGCCATCATCGGTGAGCGCGAAATGCTCGGGGATGGCCGGGGTGATCGCATCGGGCCCGCGCAGCGCCCGGGGCAGGGCGGTTCGCCAGGCAATGCCGACGGGTTGCTGGTAGTAGTCCGCCGCCCAGTGCACGAGCTCGCCCAGGCGTTCCGGCAGGACCGGCTCGTCGTCCAGCCAGGCGATGATGGGCTTCAGGGTATGCGGGGAGACCTCCGGATTCTCGACCACGCGGCACACGACGCCCACCATGCGGCGCCTCCCGAAAGGCACCAGCACCCTGGCGCCGGGCACCGGCGTGCGATCGTCGTCGTGGGGAGGGAGAAAATCGAATTCCCGGCGCAGTGGGACCGGCACCGCCACGCGCACGATCGACAGTCGCTTCATGCCGGCAATCTACCACAGCGTCCGGTCGTTCCCGGTCGCCGCGCGTAACTTCCTGTTTTGTGGGACCTATGTTCGATTGCCCACAGATCCTGTGGATAACTGTGTGCATAAGTTCTGGAGGCCGCTTGACGTTTCCCGCCAAATGCCCCTTGGGGCCATGTTGCACAATTATTACGCAAAATATTTTCTTGATTTAATTCAATAAGTTACAAGGTCGTATTTGGACCGCGTTTTTTTCCGCTAAGGTACACGCTGTCCGATTTGCCCGGCGGGCCGGCTGTGCATAAATTACGGGGTGCGCCCGGACCGGGTGTAAATTTTTCAATTACTTACGTCCCATAGCTGCTTCGATCCCTGAGATGAGGCGCCCATGAAAACCGATAATCAGGAGCAGATCGCCGACGCCATCAGCCGCGCCAGCGGGGCGCCGTTCCGGCCTGCCCACGCCACCCCGATCGGCGGAGGCTGCATCAATTCGGCCGTGCGTCTTTCAGACGGCGAGCGTAGTTATTTCGTCAAGACCAACAGGCCTGCGTCCCTGGACATGTTTGAGGCCGAGCGTGACGGGCTGCGGGCGATTGCGGCACCCGGGGCGCCCAGGGTGCCGGCGCCGGTCACCGCCGGCGCCACCGACGACATTGCCTACCTGGTGCTCGAATATGTCCCGATGCAACGCCTGTCCGGGACCGCCTGGATGCGGCTCGGTGAGCAGCTCGCCGGGCTGCACCGCATGACGGCCGGTGAGTTCGGCTGGCATCGCGACAACACCATCGGCTCCACGCCCCAGGTCAATAACCGTTTACCGGCATGGATCGACTTCTGGCGCGAGTATCGCCTGGGCTATCAACTGTCGCTCGCCGAGACGAACGAACTGGACCGGGACGTCGTGGCCGGGGGGCGGGAGCTCCTGGAGCGTCTCGACGAACTGCTCGCGGGCCACGACCCGCAGCCGTCACTGCTGCACGGCGACCTGTGGAGCGGCAACGTGGCCGCCGACGACCAGGGTGAGCCGGTGCTGTTCGACCCGGCGGTGTACTACGGCGACCGCGAGACGGACATCGCCATGAGCGAGCTGTTCGGCCGCTTCGACCAGCGGTTCTACGACGCCTACCAGGCATCCTGGCCGCTGGCCCCGGGGTATGCCCGCCGCAGGACCCTCTACAACCTGTATCACATGCTCAACCACTTCAACCTGTTCGGCGGCGGCTACGCCGGCCAGGTGCGCAGCATGATCAACGAGCTGCTCGCGGAACTGTAGGTCGGGATCAGAAGCCAGAGGCCAGATCTCAGACTTCAGACCTCTGACCCCTGCAACCCGAGCCACCCCCTCAAATTCCCATATTCGCCAGCGTCATCATGATGTTGTTGAGCAGCGTGGTGGTGTCCGGATGGCGGGCCTCCAGCTCCTTGATGGAATCCTGGAGATTGCTGACCAGCCCGTGGTGGTCCTCGGTCCCCGGTTCCTCCAGCTTCTTGTCCAGCTCGCTGATGATGGTGTTGAGCCGCTGCCGGGCGTCGACGTCGTCGTCGGGCAGGGCGTCTACCTCTCTACGCAGCTTTTCTATGGATTCCTTCAGATCTTGTTCGCTCATAGTCTCGGGCTTACCTCGTTGGCGGGCAGAATGACTGGTCGTTTCGTTGCATCGGCGCGCCTAATGCACTAGTTGCGGAGCGGCTCGATATCGGCGGTATGAATCCGGAAGCCGCTGCCGCCACGATCTTCCAGGTACAGCCGCAGGGCGCGCTCGATGACCGGGAAGGCCAGCTCCGGCCAGGGAATCCGGTCCTCGGTCACCAGCTCGCAGCTCAGGCTCTCCGGACCGGGAGCAAATTCGCGTTCGTGCATGCGGGCCCGGAAAATGACGTATACCTGGTTCACATGCGGAATGTTGAACATGCCGAACAGCTCAAGATCGCTGACCCGGGCCAGCGCCTCCTCCATGGTCTCCCGGGCCGCCGCCTCCTGGACGGTCTCGCCGTTCTCCATGAACCCGGCCGGGAGCGTCCACTTGCCGAGCTGGGGCTCGATCGCGCGCTTGCACAGCAGGATCCTGTCCTGCCACTCGGGAATGCAGCCGGCGACAATCTTCGGATTCTGGTAATGGATCGCCTCGCAGTGGTCGCACACGTAGCGCGGCAGCGTGTCCCCCTCGGGCACGCGCACCACGACCGGTTTACCGCAATTCGAGCAGTAGTTCACGAGCGCGACTGGGTCATCTTGTAGGTGGGAGCGTATGGCGCTATGCTGCGCGGCCTTCAGGTTTGCCGACCCCGGGAAGTGTACCGGGATATGTAGTCAAGTCAAAAGCTGGTTCAATCGTGAAACGCAAAGACAAAAACAAGCACCGCAAGCTTCCCAAGCACCGGTACACCGCCGCCACCGCGGACAAGTACGAGCTGTATCAGCATGCGGTCCAGTCTCCCGAAGAGGACATCGACTTCCTGATCGATGTCTACCAGACCGAGCGCGGGCGTCCGCCGCGGCATTTCCGCGAGGATTTCTGCGGCACCGGCCTGCTGACGGCCACCTGGCTCAAGCGCCATCCGGAGAACACCGCCGAGGGCTTCGATATCGACCCGGAGCCGGTGCAATGGGGCCAGGAACGCCACTTCGCCGAGCTCGGCGAGGACGCCGGGCGCGCTACCATCCACCTGAAAGACGCCCGGGAGCCCAGCGACAAGGCGCCGGACGTGCGCTGCGCCCAGAACTTCTCCTACTGGATATTCAAGACCCGCCCGGAGATGCTGGACTACTTCACCCGGGCCCGGGAGGACCTCGCCGACGGCGGCGTGTTCGTTATCGACCTGCACGGCGGCCCCGAGTCCATCGACACCATGGAGGAGGAAACCGAGCTGGAGGAGGAGGGATTCACCTACGTCTGGGACCAGGACGAGCACTGGCCCGTGACCGCGGAGGCCCGGCTGTTCATCCACTTCCGCTTTCCCGACGGCACTGAAATGAACCGGGCCTTTGAATACCACTGGCGTCTGTGGGGGCTCGTGGAGCTCAAGGAGATCCTCGAGGACGCCGGGTTCAGCCAGGTGGACTGCTACTGGGAGGGCACTGCCGAGGACGGCGAGAGCGGCGACGGCGTTTTCAGCAAGGAGTCCCGGGGGGAGCACTGCGCATCCTACGTCGCCTACCTGGTCGCCCTGAAATAGCCTGCGGATTGCGTTACACTGCCTGCCGCATGATTCAATTCCCATGCGGCCCGCATGCCGGGCTCGCCGCGGGGCTCGTATAGACCAGATCTGAACGTTGGAGAGGTAATCTCATGACCGATATGGGCGGCCGCCCGCGCAGTGACCACGGCCTTGAACATCACGGCCTGCGTGACCTGAAGACCACCCACTGGAATCTGTCCGCCGGGGCGCTGATCGAGCACGCCATCCGGCGCGGCGAAGGGAAGCTGTCGAAGGACGGGGCCCTGGTGGTGAACACCGGCAGGCACACCGGCCGCTCCGCCCGGGACAAGTTCGTGGTCAAGGACGCCGGCACGGCGGACAAGGTGTGGTGGGGCCAGGTGAACGTCCCCTTCGAGCCCGCCCAGTTCGATCGGCTTCACCGGGAGATGTGCGAGCACCTGTCCGGCGGCGAGGTCTACGTCCGGGACTGCTTCGCCGGCGCCGACCCCGATTACCGCCTGCCCATCCGGGTTATCAACCAGTACGCCTGGCACAACGTGTTCGCGGCGAACATGTTCGTGGAGGCGGACGACGCCGAGCTGGCCCGCCACGTGCCGCAGTTCACCGTGATCAATGCCCCGGAGTTCGAGGCCGACCCCTCCCGCCACGGGACCAACTCGGGAACCTTCATCGTGGTGAACTTCGCCAGGCAGCTGGTGCTGATCGGCGGCACCAGCTACGCGGGGGAGACCAAGAAGGCGGTTTTCAGCGTCATGAACTACCTGCTGCCGCAGCAGGGCGTATTCCCCATGCACAGCTCGGCGAACATCGGCCCCGAGGGGGAGACCACGGTGTTCTTCGGTCTGTCCGGCACCGGCAAGACCACCCTGTCGGCCGACGCCACGCGCGAGCTCATCGGCGACGACGAGCACGGCTGGAGCGACAACGGCGTGTTCAACTTCGAGGGCGGCTGCTACGCCAAGGTCATCAATCTGTCGGCGGAGCAGGAGCCGGAGATCTACGCCACCACGCGGCGCTTCGGTACCATCCTCGAGAACGTGGTGATGGACGAGCACACCCGGGTCATCGACCTCTCCGACGGCAAGCTCACCGAGAACACCCGCGGCTCTTATCCCATCTCCCAGATCCCGAACGCCAGCGAGACCGGGCGCGGCGGCCATCCGACCAACATCGTGTTCCTGACCTGCGACGCCTTCGGCGTGCTGCCGCCGGTGGCCAAGCTGTCGCCCGCCCAGGCGATGTACCACTTCATCAACGGCTACACGGCCAAGGTGGCGGGCACCGAGAAAGGCGTCAACGAGCCGACCCCAAACTTCAGCCCCTGCTACGGCGGCCCGTTCCTTCCCCTGCACCCGTTCCAATACGCCGAGCTGCTCAAGAAGAAGATCGCCCGGCACAACACCTACGTCTGGTGGATCAACACCGGCTGGTCCGGCGGGCCCTACGGGGTCGGCAAGCGCATGTCGATTCACCATACGCGGGCGATCGTCAACGCCGCGCTCGACGGCCAGCTCAAGGACGTCCCCACCATTACCCACCCGATCTTCGGGGTGGAAGTGCCGGCGCACTGCCCGGGGGTTCCCGACGAGGTGCTGGATCCGCGCAATACCTGGACGGACAAGACCGCCTACGACGAGCAGGCACGCATGCTCGCCGGCAAGTTCTCGGAGAACTTCGAGAAGTACTCCGATGCGGTTTCCGACGAGGTGAAGTCCGCCGGACCCATAGCCGCCTGACCGAGAATGCCGGGCGAAGCTTTCCCGGTTCCGACCCTCTAGCCTACCGGGCGCGCTGATGTCCAGGCTGCCGGTTGGCGTCGCCCTGTCCGGCGGCACCGCGCGATCGGTACTGCATGTCGGCGTTCTCAAGGCCCTTGCCGAATCCGGCATCCCGGTCAACTTCATCGCGGGCACCAGCGGCGGTGCGATCGCCGCGGCCATCTACGCCTATGGCGAGCCCATTGAGGTGATGGAAGAAGTGGCCGTCAGCCTGAGCTGGTGGAAGCTGGCCAGTATCCGCTTCAGCCGGCTCGGCTTCATTTCCAGCCATCGCATCGAGACGTTCCTCGATCAGACCCTGCAGGGTGCCCGCTTCGAGGACCTGAAGATTCCCTGCGCCATTCCCGTCACCGACCTGGCGACGGGCGAGCGCGTGGTGTTCACCCGCGGCCCGGTCGCCCGAGCGGTGCGCGCCAGCTGCAGTATTCCCCAGATCTACCTGCCCGTCGAGATCGACGGCCGGCCCTACGTCGACGGCGGCCTCGCGGAATACCTGCCGGTGGAGTCCGTCCAGGGTTTCGGCCCGCAGTTCACCATCGCCGTGAATCTCAATACGCGCATGCGCGACTACCAGCCGCCCCGGCACCGGCTCGGGCTGATCATACAGTTCACCAGCATGGTGGCGAACCAGAACGTCGCCCGCTCCGTCGCCCGCGCGGACTACATCCTGCACCCGGACATCGATGGCTACAGCGCCCTGGACTTCAGCGCCGCCACCGAGCTCATCGAGCTCGGCTACCGTTTCACCCTGGAGCGCGCCGACGAAATCCGCCGCGAGTGGCGCCGCAAGAGCGGTCTGTTGGGGCGGTTGAGGCGGTTTCTGAGGAGTCGTGGTCGGTGATTGCACCAATCACCGTTCCTTCCCCGCCCCGTAACCCGTCAGCTCCACATAACCCTGCCCGTCGACCGCCTCGCCGGCGAGCCGGCCGTTGACCGCCACCGCGCCCTCCCAGTAGCGGAAGCTATGGGCGAATTCCTGATTCTCGAGTCGCGGCTCGACGGTCAGCTCGAGATCCAGGTCCGGGATCCCCAGGCGCCAGCGGACCGGGTAGCGCACGCCGGTTCGCTCGCTCGTCCAGTGGCCCAGCGGCGCCATGTCGATCTGGCCGGAAGACAGCGTGGTGGTCGCGCCGGCAGCATCGATGTATGTGCCGCTGTGAAAATTGCGGTCCGCGTCGACCGCGTGCCGCAGCCGGAACAGCATCAGGGCCCGGCCGCCGGACAGCTGCAGGGAGAACCAGTCCCATCCGGACTGGTCGGCGGCCAGCGCCGAGCTCGACCATTCGTGATCGAGCCAGCTGCTGCCGGTCACATCGAAGGTCTGGCCGTCGACCCGGATCGTGCCGCCGGTGGCGAGGCGCGTGTAAGAGTAGTAGTAGGAGGCGTTGCCTGCCGACCCTTTGGCGCTCATGCCGCGGTCGCCGTGAGCCACCGGCGGCCGGGTGCTGTGGATCGTCAAGTCGAACCCGAAGCGCTCGCTCTGGGCGGCGAGCCGGCCTTCCAGGTCCCGTTCCCCGGCGCGGCCCGTCAGCGACCAGTCTTCCAGCCACACGCGAAGCGGCGATGTCTCGGCACCGGCCAGACCCAGCGCGCCGCGCGCGAAGCGCTCGTCGCTGAGATATTCTCCGGCCTCGATGTCCGTCACCGCGGCGTGGGCGAGATACAGCTGGCTGGTGGCCCAGCGCGACGGGCTGTCGACCGGCTCCCGCGCGATGGCCTCGCGAAAGATCGTCAACTGGAACCCGAACCGGCGTCCCTTATCGGTCCCCACCTGGCCGGTGACATACCACCACTCGTGCTTGAACCGGGGATGGGCGCCATGGTCGACGGGAAACCGGAACGGCCGCGGCTCGGTGACTTTCGGGTAGCCGGCCGTGTCGCCGCTGAGCCGCCCGCCCGCGGACAGGCGCGACTCGGGCGCTTCTTCCGCAGAGCAGGCCGCGGTGAGCACGGCCAGCCATGCCAGAGCGCCCAGGGTGGCAAGGGTGGCAAGGGGGGCAAGGGGGGCAGCGCGGTGCCTATTCATAACGAAGATTGTGTATCAGCAGCCGGCGGTTCATGCGCCACGCCGGGTAGAGCGCCGCCGCCGCCCCCGCCAGCAGCCCCAGGGCCAGCGTGATCACGAGCTGCTCCCAGGGCAGGGTGAACTGCATGGACCAGCCGAAGGAGCGCTTGTTGATGACGAACACCAGAACGGCCGCCATCAGGATTCCGAGGGGGATCGCCAGCACCGCGCTCGCCGTTCCCATGATGCCGCCCTCCAGCATCATGACGCGGGTCAGCTCGGCGCGCGTCAGGCCGCTGGCCCGGAGCACGGCGAACTCCCGGGCGCGGTCGATCT
>JBEPXV010000038.1:0-9959 GCA_041641695.1 Gammaproteobacteria bacterium
TTCAGCACTTTTCCGTCCTCGTAGTCGTCCATGATGTCGCGGATTTCCTCCAGGAGCTGCTCGTGGTCGCGCTTGTGCTCACGGTACTCGTCGTACTCGTGGCGGCGCATGATCAGCTCTTCCAGGGCAAAATGCGAGGCGATCCGCGCGTAGATCTCTCCCAGAAACTCCATGACGTCCGGACTGCCGTCGCGCGCCTGCATGCTTTCGTGAAGGGTATTGATCAACTCGATCAAGTCCCGGTGCTCGGCATCCACGTCCGGGACGCCCACGCTGTACTCATCCTTCCATTCGATCAGTGGCATGACTTCACCTCACAGGATCTTGAAGCCGCCGGTCTCGGCCCGGAAATCGATCACCAGGTTCTGGCGCGGCGAGACATCAACCGTGCGCTCGAGCGTCCAGTCGAACCCCTGCTCCCTGCGGCTGTCGCGCAGCCGGGCAACGAGCGTATACCGGCCGGCCGGAACGGGAAAGTCCTGATAGACGGTGGAAGCCCCGTCGCCGGACAGACCGCTCGGCGGCAGTTCATCCCGGTAGATCCGCTCGCCGTCGAGCTCCAGCTCCACCAGCAGGTTCACCCGCCGGCGGGGGCAGTCCATGGTCTTGCGCATATTGGGGGCCAGCTCCTCGAGCTGCTCCTGGCTCCGGCGCCGGCACTCGGTCTCGGGCTGCCCGGCATGGCTGAAGCTCAGCTTGATGACGCCAAAATCCGGATCGACCTGGGTGTAGGTCGGCGAAACCGAAAAATAGCCCAGCAGTGCGGCGAACGCCCCGTACACAACGACCTGCGCCGCAATGCGCATGCCCAGGGCGGACAGGCTTGATTCGGTGCGCGAATCAGCCATGGCCGGCCGCCGCCGCACTGATGGCTTCCCCGCGGGGATGACCCTCTCCCTTCCGGTCGGCCGGGTCGCCGTCGAGCTCCCGGAGCGCCGCCCGGAAGCCGTCGAGCTCCCGCCCCGCCGCCGCGGCCCGATCGCGGCCGGCCCAGTATATTCGAATACGCTCGCGCGGCACCCGGCTTCGCAGATGCGGGTCGCGCTCCTGGTCCAGGCGCGCCTCCGTCCACTGTTGCCCCAGACGATACTCGCAGTCGCCATCCCGGCACCCGGCGACAAATACACCCTCGACGTGCCCCCGGGTTATCAGGAAATCGATGAATGACGGCGGCAGCTGGCCGACACACGGCAGGCTCTTTATCGCCACACCGGGCCCGGACAGGGCATCGAGGCTCACTCCCGCCCCACAGCCGATTACCATCACGCGCGGATGCTCGTTCAGCGCCCCGGCGGCTGTAACCAGATTCTCCCTCAGGGCACCCATGGCGAGATCGGGCAGGTCTATACCCGGCACCAGATCCGACTGTCGCCGAAACGGTGTCGACGTGGGACAGGCACCGACGCAAATACCGCAGCTGACGCACTTCTCGTTGGTGACCACGGCTTCGTGCGAGTACGAGGCCCCATCGGTACGCGGGCGCAGGCTCACCGCGCTGTAAGGGCAGTCCGCAACGCAGCGCCCGCAGCCGTTGCAGTTGTCGAGATCCACCACCGCCGGCCGCACCCTGCGCCGCGGCGGCAGGAACGGCAGGACGATCAACACCAGTGTCGTACCCACCAGGACACCCCACAACAATTCGCCGGGGTAGACGTCGAGGAGCGGATACAAAGGCAGGTAGAACCAGTCCAGCCCCACCTGTGCGACCACCTGGTTAAGATTGGCCCGGTCCTGGCTCACCGCCGGGTAGACCACCGACAACACCATCAACATCCCGAACGTGCCGATCATCAGGCCGCGGGGCGGATTGACCCGCGGATACATGTGACGCTGTATGTGCACCCACATCAGGAACAGCATCGTCAGGGGCACGGCGATGTGAATGAACACCATCAACGTGAAGAATCGCCCGGACAGCGTACTTTCATGCAGGAAGTTGCGCGCGATGGGCTCGCCGAACAATGGCAGGGTATCCAGCCACTCGGTGGTAGCCACCGCCACGTACTGAGCCAGTGAGTCCCAGACGATCCAGTACCCCGATATGCCGCTGGCGTACATGAGCCAGAGCAGCGGTACGCCGGTCACCCACCCGAACCAGCGCGCGTCGTTGTAGTTGCCCTTGATCCACTGGCGGGCGAGGTGCGCCAGCACCACGACAACGAACGCGTCCGATGCGTAGCGGTGCAGGCTGCGCATGATGCCCGCCGCGTACCACTGTACATGGGTCATGTACTCGACCGATTCGTAGGCCTGATCGACCCCCGAGTCGAAGAAGATATACAGGTAGATTCCGCTGATGGTGATGATCCAGAAAAAGAACCACCCCAGCGCGCCCAGGTGATACAGCGGGTTCCAGTCCGCCCCGTACACCGCGTCGAAGCCGCTTTCGACGCGTTCCATGCCATAGCGCAGTGCGCTTCTGATTGCAGCCATTGCCGGATGCTCCGCCTAGGCCGGACGCGAGCGGCCGGTCTGCCGCCAGGCCCGGATCACGAACACGGCCGCCGAGCCCAGTGCCAGCACGCCGATGAATATGCCGATAAAGATCGAGTAGTCGAACTCGTACAATCCCGTTTTGGGATCATACACCGTGCAGAACAGCTTGACCCCCTTCACCCAACCGGACAGTGTCGTGGGATCCGCCTCGAGATCCCACAACAGCTGCTTGAGAGGCTCGACGATGGCCGGCTGGGGTATCGATTCACCGTAGATCTGCTGGTGGACCACGCCTTGGGCATCGATCACCGAAGTCTGCGCCAGGTGGTCGAAGCCGCGGGGGGAAGCGAAATACGTGAACCCCAGCTCGCGCGTCAGGGCCTCGATCGTGCCCGGGTCCGCCGCCGCGAAGGTCCAGCGCGGGTCCTCGATGCCGCGCTCCGCCGCGAAGCGGGCCATCCGGTCCGGTGTGTCATTGCGCGTATCGAAGCCAACGGACAATACATTGAAGCTATCCGCGCCCATCGCATCCCGTGCCGCCTCCACGGCAAGCGCCAGCTGGCTGGTCATCATCGGGCAGGTGTGGTGGCAGCTGGTGTAGATGAGACTGATCAGCAGCGGCTTGCCGCGGAAGCTGGACAGGGTGATCCGCTCGCCGCCCGTGGTGAGCAGGGAGTGGTCGGCAAGCCGCGTGCCGACCGCCGCGCGGCTCTGCGCCAGGGCGCTTTCTTCATCGAAATCCTGCGCCGCCGCCGGCGCCGCCCCGGCCAGGAGCACCACCACCGCCGCGGCCCGCAGCATCGTGGCCCGGGAGATTGCACGGCTTGCGGTCATGGTCAGCCGCCGCCCAGCAGCCAGGCGTCCAGCATCGCCCCGGCCAGCAACACGGTGAGCTGGAGCAGGGAGGCATGGAAGTTCGACCAGGCGTGCCGTGTATCGGGTTTCTGTACGAGCTGAACGCTCTTCAGCAGGAACCAGCCGCCGCCGCCGGCCGCCGCCGCGAGGTAGATCCAGCTCATACCCCAGAGCACTGGCAGCAGGGAAATGGCCACCAGCGCCGCCGTGTGGCCGAGGATCACCCTGGCGGCGACCGGTCCGGAGACCACCACCGGCAGCATCGGGACACCGACCCGGGCGTAGTCGTCCCTGAACACGAACGCCAGGCTCCAGAAGTGCGGCGGCGTCCACAGGAACAGCACCAGCGCCAGGATCAGCGGCGCGGGCGACAACCCGGGGTCCACCGCCGCGGCCCCGGCGAGCACCGCGAAGCTGCCGGCCAGCCCGCCCCAGACGATATTCATCCAGGTGCGCCGCTTGAGCCACACGGTGTACACCACGCCGTAGGTGAAGGCACCCAGAAATACATGCAGCGCCGCCTGCAGGTTCGCCGCCCAGGCCGCCGCGACCACCGCGATCACCAGCAGGCCGGTGATCAGCAGCGGCCACATCCAGCTCTGGCGGTAGACGCCGGTCACGAAGGGCCGCCGGCGGGTGCGCTTCATGCGCGCGTCCAGGTCCCGTTCTACGTACTGGTTGAACGCCCCGGCGCTGGCGGAAGACAGCAGGACGGCCAGTGCCAGGACCGCCACGCGCCAACCCGCCGGTGCGTCGCCCGGCGTCACCGCCACGCCTGCCAGGGCACAGAGCATGATGGCAAAGCCGATGCGAAGCTTGAACAGCCCGAACAAGGTGCTCGCCGCCGACCTCATCGCAATCTCCTCTCGAAATTCATCGCGACGTTTCCCACGAGCTCAGCTCAGGGGCCAGATTTCCGACAGGTACTTCCAGTTGACGAAGTAGTACAGGACGAAAACGGTGAAGAACAGTGCCACCATCGCCGTGGTGCCGGGGATCTTCAGCTCCTTCTCGCTGCCGTACTCGCCCACCGTCGGCTTCGCCATGGCCGCCGCGGCCTCGGGTGTGGCAATCTCCAGCTTTTCGTCATCGCCGACGCGCTGGCCGAAGAACACCGTACCCACCGCGATCAATATGAAGACGATGCCTCCGACCGACGCCAGTATCGCTGACAGACCGTTCAGGCCCATCATCAGGAAGGCCGCCGCCGGGTAGTCGAACTGCAGCATCGAGTCCGCGAAGGTGATGTCCCAGTGGCGACGAGCCACGCCGAGAGTACCCGCGCCCATCATGAACAGGGATATCCCGGCCACCCCTATGCCAAATAGGTACGGCTGCCAGCTGGCCAGCTTCGGCCAGATCACTTTGCGCTTGAATATCAGGGGCAGCAGCAGATACGTCGCCGCCATGAAGGCGAGTGTCGTTCCGGCCACCACGGTGGCATGGAAGTGCCCCGGCACGTACAGGGTGTTGTGCATGATGATGTTGATCTGCTCGGTGCCCAGGACGACGCCGGAAATGCCGCCCAGGAAACCGAACAGGATGAGCGACAGGAACATCCCGGAGAACGCCGGGTTGCCCCAGGGCGCCTTGCGCAGCCACTCGAACATGCCCTGGGTGAAGCCGTTGCGGCGCTGGGCGGCCTCGATGGACCCCGGCACGGTCATGCCGTGGACCATGGATCCCACCACCGCCAGGTATATGGCGTAGCTGGTGTTGAAGATCTTCCACTCGGAGCTGATGCCGGGCTCCACCAGGAGATGGTGGGCACTGGCCAGCTGCAGGAACAGGATATACATCAGGAACGCCATGCGGCTGACCTTCTCCGACAGCGGCTTGGCCCCCAGCACCATCGCGGCGATCATGTACCACAACGATACGTGCGCGGCGACGTTGATCTGCTGGGAGGAGTGCCCCATCGCCCACCACACCGTCTTGTACATCAACGGATCGATGGCGCTGATGTAGCCGACGGACCACAGCAGGGTGGGGATGAGGATGATCGCGCCGCTGGCGATGGTGAACACCGCGATGATCGCGGCAGTGAGCGCCCCGAAGGTAACCAGCGGAATCGACCCCTGGTAGGTTCGCTCGTCACGGGCGATCACCAGGGTCCCGAAGAACACGAAACAGCCGATCAACGCGCCCACCGCAAACAGGATGATGCCGAGATAAAAGTGCGGCGCGGCCTGCATCGGCACGTAGGACGTGAACATCACGCTCGACCCGCCCTGGAGAACCGCCACATTGGTAATCACGGCGCCCACCAGCATCATGGCGAACCCGGCCCATGCCCAGCGCGGGGCGGCGAGCCGCGAGTTCAGCAGCACCGCCGACGCGAAGTACAGCACCGCCATCTCGAAGAATATGATCCAGACCAGCAGCACGTCGAGGCCATGGGCCGTCAGCACCAGATAGAACCAGTCGGCCGGCAGCAGATGGACCGCCGGCCAGCGGGTCATGGCCACCAGCAGGCCGAACAATCCGCCCACGGCGAGAAAGACGATGGCCGCGACCGCATTTGCCTTGATCAACCGCTCCGCGGACAGGTCCACTTTCAGCCCGGTGGTCGGACAGGTACGAAATTGCGTCAGTGTATTCATTGTTGCTCTCCCCCGGCGCCCTCGGTCACGTAGATTTTCCCGGTCATCTGGTGGTGGCCGATGCCGCAGTATTCATTGCACACGACCGTGAACTCCCCGGCCTGATCGGGGGTGATGGTGACCACCATGTCGTACTCGGGATAGATCTGCAGGTTCAGGTTGACCGGCTGCAATGAGAAGCCGTGCTGCCAGTCCAGCGAAGACAGGTGCAGGCGGTAGCTCTTGTCCTTCTCGAGCTCGAATATCGGCCACCACTGCCACAGGCGCGCGAGCATGTAGATGTCGGTACCGGGCGGCGGCTTGACCACCGGGATTCCGGCTTCCTCGCCTATCTTGTACTTCTCCGCCTCGGTCTGGACCTTCTGCATGTAGGCCTGCGGGTTCACCCGGTACGCTTCGTTGGACAGGTTCTGCTTACCCCGCCCGTGCCAGTAGATCATCATCGAGAACATCGTCACGCCCCACAGCAGCGCGATGATGATCCAGATAAGCTCGATCCTGGCGATCGGGGTTCGCCACCAGACCCGTTCTGTCGGAGGACTGATTGCCATTGTCGGAATCCTCTGTTGCTATTTCACGTCGGGGGAAATGGGGATGGTGACGATCTCCATGACGCCCCAGATCACATACAGGACCGTCGGAATCGTTACGCCCAGGAACAGCAGCAGGAACGGGTTGTCCAGAAGCCGCTGCATGGCCGGCACTCTTTCCGTACTCCCGGATCCGGCGGAACCGTGCTCGTTATCGGATTCGTTCATTGGTTCACCTCCATTGGTGGGACTCGACTGGAGGTGATTTTCGGGCCGTTGCGGGCGGCGGCGCCTTGACGCAGGTCAAGACCCGGAAAACGGCCGACGCCCGGGGTCAGACGCCGGTGGTATAGGCGCGAATCAGGGAGAAAGTCACTACGGCGAGAACGCTGATCAAGGCGAAAAAGAGCAGAGTGCGGTGTTCCAGGCGACGCCCGGCAGCGATCTCGATGCGCTGGACGATCCAGTCGGAGACCAGGTACAGGCCGATGGCAACCAGGGTAAAAAAAATGACTTCCATTCGCTCGTCCGGGGATGCGCGTCTACGCCCGGTTCTTATTGATTCAGGAGGCTTTGCAGGGCGGCGGGCTTCTTGATGACGTATTCACTGCCGCGGCCGCCGATCCAGCCGAGCTTGCGGAACTTGCTGACTTTCCGGCTCAGGGTCTCGGGAGTCAGGGCCAGATAGTCCGCCAGGTCCGCCTGGCTCATCCTGGTGTGCTGCCGGCAACCCCGCAAGGGCTTGCCGTCACAGTGGTCGATGAGATACGCCGCCAGCCTCTGCTCGGCGTCATAGTGGCCGGTATGCACCGCGTGGGTGGACTTGTCATGATACTTGCCGATGACGTAACTGAGCAGCTGGAACTGGAATCGCGGGTTCTCGAGCAGGAATCCGCGCAGGAAGTCGCCGCCGATCTCGAGCAGCTCCGTTGGACCGCCGGCGATCGCCGTCTCCTGCCGGATGCCGCGGTTCTGCAGGGCCTCCAGGCCGAACAGGTCATTGGCTGAGGCCAGCCCCGAAGTCGCCTTCTGCTTGCCGAGCACGACGCTGAACCGAAGGGTGCCATCCAGAACGGCGAAACAGGACGGGGCCGGGTCGCCCTGCTCGTAGAGCACCTCCCTGGCACGGATCGTCCGATGCACCGCCTCCCCGGTCAGCTTTTCGAGCTGATCGGCGGCAAGCGAATCGAATAAAGGTATACTCCCAAGCCGTTGCTGCACCTTTCCCGTCCGGACGCCTTCGTCCCGGTTTGCATATGGCGGCTATTAGGCCTTCCCGGACAGCCCGGCTCCTTGACCTGGATCAATCGATCGGCTCCATCTCGAAACGCGTTGGGATGGCCTCATCACAAGGGCGCTGCCGCGCCTCAGGGCGTCGGGCGCGGCACCGGAAACACCGCCGCGCGGTACCACCGAGGCGCCGGACGGGCGGCTGAGGGCATGAATCGCCAGCGAGCCCCACGCCATACCCGCCCGCGCAAGGACGATTTTGTGTAGAATCGGCGCCGCTCGGGCCATTGAGATCGCCGCATATTCCCTTATACTCTGGCACTCCACGCGGCAGGCAACACCCTGTTCCCGGAATGACCCAACTGGGGGATCGTCTAGTGGTAGGACTGCGGACTCTGACTCCGCCAGCGGGGGTTCGAATCCCTCTCCCCCAGCCATTTTGGGGAAAACCGGGTCAGAGAGGAATTTCTTCTAATATACGTCCTCCTCGAACAGGTTCTGCACGTCGTTTCGTTCCTCAATGCGTGGCCGGCCTGGCGCGCCCAGCCGAGCCTGTCGTTTCGTGCTCGCCTCGACCCTGTCCTTGAAATACGAGCGACCCAGAACCAACTCGTGGTTCAGGGCCGCACGAATGTCGTGCAGGATTTCTGTATTCAGATGATCACGGAATAATTCACGGTAGGCATGTTGTCGCTGGGGCGCAGCCTCGCCCAGGAGCATGTAAACGGAATGAGGTGAGATTAGTGCGTCAGGATGACCTTGGGCGTTGGCGCCGTAGCTGGACCATTTGAATTCACCGGGGTGAGCGACCATGTTCGCCCGAATCGGATTCAACTCGATGTACCTCATGCAAACCAGCAAGTAGGCATCGGAGTCGATGAGACTGGCCTTATAGCGACCCTCCCATAACGTCCCGGTACGGCGATAGGTCTTGTTGATGTAATGCACATACCGCCGTCCCAGGGCCTGCATCATGTGCCCGATACCGTATTCCTTCTCCGGTGTGACCAGAAGGTGCACATGATTGGTCATAAGTACATAAGCGTGAATCCGGCATTGCTGCTTGTCGGCCACTTCCTTCAAATCGCCCAGATATCGCCGGTAGTCCTGTTCTGCAAGAAAGCACGGTTCGCGGTTGTTTCCACGTTGGATAACGTGTTGGGGGATTCCCGGAAGGGTAAAGCGCGGCTTCCTCGGCATGGCTCACCTCCTTGTGAACGGTCTTGCTTGTGTCAGTATCCAATGCAGTGCGGTTGCTGCCGCCAAGCGAATATTAACATCTTCGAATATTAGAGAGAAATCCTCTCTGACCCCGTTTTTCGTTTTTCGTTTTTCGTTTTTAAAAAAAGAGGGAGGCCGATGCCTCCCTCTCCTTTGGCCTTCTCGCGTTGTCGGCGCGACTAGAAGTGCAGCCGCGCTCCGGCCATGAACAGGTTCTCGTCGATCTCGTCGTAAACATCGTAGCTGACGAAACCGCTCACCTGCGGCAGGAAGCGGTAGTCCGCATCGACGCCGTACACGAGCTCATCTTCAAGCTCATCCCGGAAGACATACTCCAGCTTACCTGCGAGGGTGAGCTCCGGCGTTGCGTTAATCCGGGCGATGCCGTGAGCGCCGAAACCGTCATCGTCCAGCCCGCCGGGGCCGGGTCCGCTGCCGCCGGCCTCGAGGTTCTGGTAGGAGCCGCCGAGCTCGAGGCTCACCGGACTGGCCGTGGGGAGGATGAAGCCGCCGCCGATGCGGAGTTGCTCCAGGTCCGTGTCGGTGTAGTCGGCGAACGCCCGCAGGGTGGGACCGATCATCAGGCTGCCGCCGACATTGAAACCGTCGTCGGCGTCATCCCAGTCCGCGAAGGCGCCCTGGACGTAGCTGCCGCCCGGGCCGCCGGCCTGCGCGGTGCCGGCCAGCGCCAACGCAAGCACTCCGGCGGCGGCCAGCACCTTGCCGTGGATTCTCGTTGAGCCAACCGTGCTCAAACCGTGAAGATTCATAATGGATTGCATAGCTTGTTTCTCCTTACCTGTTAAGGCGTCTTACTCATGTGCGGCACGCCACACTCGGTGGTTGCACCGCTTCGTAGAGAGCCGGTCGAAATATTTGACCGTTTCTCGTCTTTCTGTCGATGGACAGCACAACCCGCGTCTGCGGCAGGAAGGCTGATCCCGCGACTCACGATCGGTCCACTGTGTCCCGTTCACATCGAGACCCGGTGGGTCAGACACGAACGGACTCCGCCAGTTCCGTGACAGACTGATGCGCACAACGTCCGGTGGGTGCCTGCCGATGACCATACCGCTCAAAAAAA
>JBEPXV010000039.1:0-9942 GCA_041641695.1 Gammaproteobacteria bacterium
CCGTCTGCCTGCCCGACCCGGCTCCGACCAGGCCGCCGATCATGCCCGGCGCTGGGCGCCCTGGCGGGCGGTCGCCGCCCGTGTCCTCTGGCACGGCTATCTGGAAGGCAGTTTGCGGGGCCCGCGGATGTAGGGATTTATCGCTTCAAGACCGCCAGCAACCCCTTGACCAGGGCCAGCGGCGTGGGTGGGCAGCCGGGGATCCGCGTGTCCACGGGGATGACGTTGTCCACCGCCCCGCAGCTCGCATAGGAGACCCCGAACTCGCCGCCGTGGCAGGCGCAGTCGCCGGCGGCGATGACCAGTTTGGGGCCCGGCGTGGCGCGCCAGGTCCGGCGCAGGGCTGTTTCCATATGCCTGGAGACGGGGCCGGTGACCAGCAGGGCGTCGGCGTGCCGTGGGGAGGCGACGAACTGCACGCCGAAGCGGGCGATGTCGTAGTAGGCGTTGTTCAGGGCGTGGATCTCCAGCTCGCAGCCGTTGCAGGAGCCGGCGTCGACCTGGCGGATGGCCAGACTGCGTTTGAAGCGCGCATCGATCACGCGCCGCAGCGCCCCGCCGGCAGCCTCGAGCTCGGCGTCATCCAGGGCCGGCGCCGCTTCCGTCAGGACGCCGGTTCCAAGGCATGACTTCAGGATTCGGTACATAGCAGCGGCCTATAGGTCGTGGCCCGAGTAGGAGCCGTTGACGGATTTGTTGCAAACCGGGAAGTCGGGAACGATGTTGCCGTGGATCAGCCGCTCCAGCGCGGGCCAGGTGAACCAGCTCGGGTCGCGCGGGAAGAACCGGGCGACGCGGCCCGCCGCGCCGAAACGGATAAAGGAGAGGATCTCGCCCCGCCAACCCTCGATCAGGCCGATTCCCGAAGCGCCGGGCTGCGGCGCCGGAAGCGACGCCAGCACCGGTCCGGGCGACAGGTCGGCCAGTAGCCGGTCCATGAGCACCAGGCTGATGTGGATTTCCCGTATCCGTACCTGCACCCGGGCCGCCACGTCGCCCGCGCTCAGCACCGGCACTTCGACATCCAGGCGGTCGTAGGGCGCGTACGGGCTGTCGCGGCGCAGGTCGAACCCCAGGCCGCTGGCCTTGCCCACGTAGCCGGTGCATCCGAGTGCCCGGGCGTCTTCCGTCGAGAGGCGGCCGGTGTCTTTCAACCGGTCCTCCAGGGAGGGGTGGTCCTCGACGACATCGAAGACCGGCCGGACGGACCCGCGAAGTGATGCATGATCCCCGCGCAGCGTTCCGACGGCGTCGGCATCCAGATCGGCGGCCACGCCGCCCGGCACGACCGCGTCCATCATCAGGCGGTGGCCGAACAGCTCGTGACTGCGGCGCTGCCATTGCTCCCGCAGGCGGGCGCATTGAACATGCGGGTAGGCGAAGCCGACGTCGTTGCAGATCGCGCCGATGTCGCCGAGGTGGTTGGCGATGCGCTCGCGCTCGGCCAGGATGGCGCGCAGTTCCGTGGCGCGCGCCGACAGCTCGCATCCCGCTGCCCGTTCCATGGCCTGGCACGCCGCCCAGGCGTGGGCCACGGTAGAGTCGCCGGATACCCGACCGGCCAGCCGTGCGAGCCCCGCGGGGTCGCGGTCGACGGCAATTTTCTCGATCCCCTTGTGCACGTAGCCCAGCCGCTCCTCCAGCCGCAGCACGTCCTCGCCGACCGCCTGGAAACGGAAATGCCCCGGCTCGATGATCCCGGCATGCACCGGTCCCACCGGGATCTCGTAAACGCCGCTGCCTTCCACACGCGCAAACGGATAGTCGACATCCGCCGGGGCGCGGCCGGACGGAACGCCGTCCGCCGGGAACCCGGCCCGCAGCGGGTACTCGCCCTCCGCCCAGGCGCGATGGCGTGTCCAGCGACGGTCGTCGGGATGATTCGTGAACTCGATGCCGAGCATATCCTGGACATGCCGCTCCAGGCGGTCGGCGCCGGGATATGCCGGGGCCCACGACCCGACCACCGGCTCGGCAAGGGGCAGCGCCGTCTCCAGCACCAGGTAGGAGCCGCCCTGTTCCAGGCAGGCGCGTATCAGCATTCGATCGTCGTCCGGGTCGCCCCAGATACCCGCGAAACGCCAAGCGGATTCGGCGGCGGTCCGGCCGGCGGTTTCCCAGTCGGCGGCATCCACGGCCAGCCGCGTGGCCGGTGCCAGGGAACCGGCCTCAGCCCGGTCAACGGCGACCCGGTGCGCTTCGAGCGAGGCGATGTATGCGGCTGCGCGGTTGTCACTCATAACAGGTGGGCTCCCGCGATCAGCTCGGTGGCGCGGTCCAGCCAGCGGGCCAGGAATCCCGGGATGGACAGGCCCAGCCAGAGGACCAGGCCGAGATGGGCATAGACCGGCAGCATGTTGGCCGCCACCGGCTGCTGGCCCTCCGGCGCCGCGCCGTAAACCATGGGCTGCAAGTGACGGAAAAGGCCCGCGAACGCCACCGCGAGCCCCGTCAGCAGCGCCACCGTCAGCCACGGCTGGGCATCCATGGTGGCGGTCAGCAGCAGGAACTCGCTGGTGAACACGCCGAATGGCGGAAAGCCCGCCACCGCGGCCACGCCGATCAACAGCGACCAGCCAACCGCCGGCTGGGTGCGTATCAGGCCGCGGATATGGTCGATGGACTGGGTCCCGGCGATCTGCGCGGCGTGGCCCACGGTGATGAAGATCGCGGACTTGGTCAGCGAATGCACCAGCATGTGCAGCAGCGCGCCGAAGGTGGCCAGGGGGCCGCCGATGCCGAAGGCAAAGGTCATCAGGCCCATGTGCTCGATGGACGAGTAGCTGAACATCCTCTTGATGTCGCGCTGGCGATGCAGAAACAGGCCGGCCACCAGGAATGACAGCATGCCGAATCCCATCAGCAGGTATCCCGCCATGCGCGGCGTCGAGGTCGTCGCCAGCGAGCCGTCCACCAGCATCTTGACGCGGATCAGCGCGTACAGGGCGACGTTGAGCAGCAGCCCGGACAACACCGCGGACATCGGGGTCGGGCCCTCGGAATGGGCGTCCGGCAGCCACTGGTGCATGGGCACCAGCCCGACCTTGGTGCCGTAGCCCACCAGCAGGAAGACGAAGGCCAGGCTCATCACGGCGGGCTCGAGTGCTCCGGCGTTCTCGTACAGGATGCTCCAGGTCAGGCCCGCCTCGGGATCGGCCAGGACGTGCTGGGCGGCGAAGTAGGTGAGCACCGTGCCGAACAGCGCCAGCGCGATGCCGACGCCGCACAGGATGAAATACTTCCACGCCGCCTCCACCGCCTCGGGCGTGCGGTACAGCGAAACCAGCAGCACCGTGGTCAGGGTGGCGCCCTCGATCGCGACCCACAGGATGCCGAGGTTGTCGGTGGTCAGGGCGAGCAGCATGGTGAACATGAAGCCCTGGTACATGGCGTGATAGATGCGCATACCGGTGGTGCCGGTCCTGCCGCTGTCGCACACATGGCGCATGTAGGGCCGCGAGAAGATCGAGGTGGTCAGTCCCACGAAGGTGGTCAGGACCACGAGGTAAACATTGAAGGCATCCACGCGGAAGCTGAGACCCGATATCTCCCCCGTGGCAGCGACGATCCAGGCGAGCCACAGCGCGGCGGCCAGTGACACGGCGCAGGCCGTCACGTTCACCCACCCCGCCCGGTGCAGCGAGCTCAACATGCCCAATACGACCGCTCCGGCCACCGGGGCGAGGAGGGTAAGCAGCAGCGCCGTCATTCCTCGTTCTCCAACGCTTCGGTGAGACGGTTCAGCCGGTCGACGTCTAGGGTGTCGATGCTTTCCCGGATCTGGAAGAAGAACACCCCGAACAGCACCATGGCCACCAGCACGTCGAAGGCCACGCCGAGCTCGACCACCAGCGGCATGCCGCCGGTGGCCGACACCGCCGCCAGGAACAGGCCGTTCTCCATGGACATGAAGCCCAACACCTGGACCACGGCCTGCTGGCGGGACGCCATCATCAGCAGGCCGAGCAGCACCACGGCCAGGCTGATGGCGACGATGTTGCGGGTGAAGGACAGCTCCTGCTCGACGATGGGCAGTACCAGCCAGTAGCTGAAGATGACCAGGGCGACGCCGGCCATGATGACCAGGGCGGGGCGGCGCAGCGAGTCTGCATGGCCGTCCAGGTCCAGGCGCTGCACCAGCCGGTGCAGCATCCAGGGAATCAGCACCGCCTTCAGTCCCAGGGTCAGCAGTGCCGAGAAATACAAATGGCCGCCCTGGCCGCTGGCGGCCACCACCGTGGTCACCGCCGCCACCAGCGCGCCCTGCCAGGCGAAGGCGTGAATGGCCGCCACCAGCCGCGCCTGCTCGAGCAGCACGAACGAGGTGAACAGCACCAGCGCCGCCAGCACCAGCACCAGTTGCTGCAGCAGGGGCAGCTCGGCGATACTCACGCGCCCACCTCCAGGATCACGTGGCCGAGCAGGCCGAGCAGGCCGAGGAGCAGGGCCAGGTTGAGGAACGCCGGGACACGGAACAGGCGCATTTTGGCGAGCACCGTCTCGGCCGCCGCCAGAACCGCGCCGAGTATCGCCAGCTTCAGGACGATGGCCCCCAGACCCGCGGCCAGGGAGGCCGGCTGATGGCTGAGCGCGATGCCCCAGGGCACGAAGATGTTCGCGATCAATACGCCGTACAGGACCAGCTTGATCTGCGCGGCCCATTCCATCAGCGCCAGGTGCCGCCCGGAGTACTCCAGGATCATGGCCTCGTGGATCATGGTGAGCTCGAGGTGGGTGCTGGGATTGTCCACCGGGATGCGCCCGGTCTCGGCGATTGCGACCAGCACCAGCGCGGCCAGCGCGAACAGCAGCGACGGGCGCAGCACCAGGCCGGCGCCGAGCTGTGCGTCGATGACGCTCGCCAGATTGGTGCTGTGGGCGGTCATGGCGAGAGTGAACACCGCCATCAGCATTGCCGGCTCCGCCAGCGCCGCCACCAGCATTTCCCGCGACGCGCCCATGCCGCCGAAGGGTGTGCCCACGTCCATGCCGGCCAGTGCCAGGAAGAACCGCGCCAGGGCCAGCAGTCCCACCAGTACGATGATGTCGGCGATCGCCGCAGTCGGCAGGATGTTGGCCGCCAGGGGGACGGTGGCGGCCGCCAGCCAGGTGGCCGTGAACACGATGTACGGGGCGGCGCGGAACAGCGGCGAGGCGGTGTGCGCGACGCGCACTTCCTTGCCCATCAGCTTGTACAGGTCGCGGTACGGCTGCAGCACCGGCGCCCCGCGGCGGTTCTGCAGGCGCGCCTTGCACTTGCGGATCCAGCCGGCGAGCAGCGGCGCCAGCAGCGCGTACAACAGCGCCTGCACGGCCGCCCAGGCCCAGGCCGTCGGTGTCAGGAGATGATCCATAGCAGCACCAGCAGGGTGGCCAGGGTCCAGCCGAGATAGATGCGCACGCTTCCGGACTGCAGGCGCACGATCCGGCGGGCGGATGACTCCACCGCGGCGACGACGGGCAGGTAGAACAAACCCCATGCGCGATCGCCGGCGCTGGAATGAAAGCGCGCACTGCCGTCCGGCTGCGTCTCGACGCCCTCGTCGATATGAAACAGCAGGCCGTAGACGCGCCGAATCGGCTGCGCGAAGGCGGAGGCGGTGTACTGCATGCGCGGGGTCGGCGGCGTGAAGCCGCAGTCCCAGGGATCGCCGCGCCGCACCCGGCGTACGGCGCCCCGCCGCCATACCCAGGCCGTCAGGCCGGCCATCGCAGCCAGGAGCACGACCACCAGCGGGGCGCTGTAGCTGGCGGTCTCAGGCGCCACCGGCGTCAGCCACAGCCAGCCGTGGGCGGTGGCCTGCGGCAGGCCGGCGCCGAGTATCTGTACCGGCACGGCGTCGAGCGTCGCCACCACCGACATCGGCAGGATGCCGAAGGCGACGCACAGGGCTGCCAGCATTCCCTGGCCGGCGCGCATGCCGAGCGGCACCGGCCGGGCCCGGCGCACGTGGCGGCTGCGCGCGCGGCCGAGAAACGCGACGCCGTAGACCTTGACGAAGCAGGCTGCCGCCAGCGCCCCGGTCAGCGCCAGGGTCGCGGCGGCCACCGGGACCAGGCTGCGCAGCACGCCGCTGTCGAGCTGCCAGGCCTGAAGTGCCGCCTGGAAGGTGAGCCACTCGGAGACGAAACCGTTGAACGGCGGCAGCGCCGAGATAGAAAGGCAGCCCACCAGGAAGAACAGGCCGGTCCACGGCATGCGCCGGAGCAGCCCACCCATGTGCTCCAGATCGCGCTCGTGGGCGCTGTGCAGAATAGCGCCGGCGCCCAGGAACAGCAGGCCTTTGAACAGCGCATGGTTCAGTGTGTGGTATAGGGCAGCGACCAGGCCGAGTACGCCCAGCAGCGTATGCCCTTCGCTCAGGAACAGCAGGCTCAGGCCCAGTCCGATGAAGATGATGCCGATGTTCTCCACCGAGTGGTAGGCGAGCAGACGCTTGAGGTCGTGCTGCATCAGTGCATAAAGGACCCCCATCAGGGCGGACACGCTGCCGATTGCCAGCACCGCCACACCCCACTGCCAGTGCGCCTGGCCGGTGAGATCGAACACCACACGGATGAAGCCGTACACCGCCACTTTCAGCATCACCCCGGACATCAATGCGGAGATATGGGAAGGGGCCACCGGGTGTGCCTCGGGCAGCCAGGCATGCAGGGGCACCAGGCCGGCCTTCATGCCAAAGCCGATGAATGCCATGCAGAACACCACGCTGGCCCAGGCGAAGGGCAGCTGGGCGGCGCGCATGCTGTCGAACTCGAAGCCGCCGGCAAACGCCGCCAGCACGCCGAAGCCGAGCAGGATGGCGAGCCCGCCCACGTGGGCCATGATCAGGTAAAGCAGGGCGGCCCGGCGGTTGGCGGCCTGGTCATGCTGGAACACCACCAGGAAATACGAGGCCAGTGACATCAGCTCCCAGGCCACCATGAAGCCGAAGGCGTCGTCGGCCAGCACCACGAGCATCATGCCGGCGAGAAACAGGGCGGTGAAACCGCCCAGCGCCGGCAGCGAGTCCCGGCCGTGCTCCAGATGACGTATGTATGCCGGGCCGTAGACCCCGACCGCCGCGGTCACCAGGCCGATGACCAGGAGGAAAAAACCCGCCAGCGCGTCCAGGCGCAGCCGCCAGGGCAGCCATGGCAGGCCCAGCGGCAGCTCGGTGCTGACCGTCCCGCCCTGCCACAGCGCCGCCAGCCCTGCGGCGGCTGCCGCCGCCCCGGACAACGCGACCAGGGGCATGGCCTGGAAGCGCAGCAGCCGCGGCGCGCGCCCGGCGAACAGGGAAACCGCGCCGGAGGAGAACGCCAGTGCGACCGCCAGGGCTGCGAGCCAGAGAGCCGAAGTCATGCCCGGCCGGGGTCCACTTCGCCGGCCTTCAGACGCACGCCGCGACCGCCATTGTGGCTGACGGCATTCTCATCAATGAGCTCCACGCCTGCCCGTGACAACGCTTCGACGACCTTCACCAGCGACTCAACATTGCTGCGAACGGTGCCGTCGCTGGCTTCCATGCGCTGGATGGTGGGGACCGACAGACCGGCGAGCCCGGCCAGCTGGCGCTGGTCGATACCGAGCAGGGCACGGGCGGCCCGCATCTGGCCTGCTGTCATCATTGGCAGTATGTGGTTTCTGAAAGAAGGAATCTAAAAAAAGATATAATACATATTATAAAAGATATTTTAAATATCTATTGGGCAGAACCTTCGCGATTCTACGAATCGGGGCAGACCGTCAATCAGGGAAAAGCCACGCCCTGTCTATTGCGATGGAGATCCGCATCCATAATGAATCGTCTGGTGCGAATATAGGCCGCGAACACTGATATGCACGCGTGGCAATCCGTGGAGGTTGATAGTGAAGCGACACACGATGAACGTAGCCCTGTCCGGTGGCCTGCTGGCTGTATTTCTGCTTCTCGCGGGCTGTGGCGAAGACCAGGGGCCGGCGGAACAGGCCGGCGAGCAGATCGACGAGGCGGCGGAAGACGTCCAGGAGTCCGCCGAAGAAGGCATGGAGTCGGCCGGTGACACTATGGAGGAGGCGGCCGACGAAGCCGAGCAGGCCGCCGACGAAGTCGAGGAAGAAACCGACTGACCCTCAGGTCTTCGCGTCCGGCAGCAACGGCCTCAGCGCCAATAGTCCGAGTACGGGTCCGATCGCCAGTGGCAGGAACAGCCAGGCGATGTCCACGGACGTCGCCAGGATGGTGAGCAACTGGATGCTGACGATGGTTATGGAAAATCCGATGCAGTTGGCGATGGTCAGGGCGGACCCCACCAGGGCCGGCGGTGCGTAACGGGCGTTGAGCGCGGAGAACTGCGGCGAGTCGCCCACCACCACCACGCCCCAGAACAGCAGGAACGCGAGGAACACCACCGGGGGCGCGTGGAAAATCAACGGGGATGCGAGGCAGCAGATGCCGGAGGCAAGCAGCTGAACGAACGCGACCCGGGCGCTGCCATGGCGCAGGGAGACCAGGCCGCCGGCGATGCAGCCCACCGCTCCGGCGGCGATGATGGCGAATGACCAGAGGGACACATTCAGCCCGGCATGCTGGTCGGCGTAACGGGCCAGCAACAGCGGCACAAACGCCCACAAGGCATACAGCTCCCACATATGGCCGAAGTAGCCGAATGCCGACGCGCGGAACTTCGGCGATGTGAAGATTGCCTTGAATGCCGCCGGATCGAACCCGGTGCCCCGGGTGATATAGGGCCCGTCGGGGACCAGCATGAACATCAACAGCCCGCCCACGGCCGCCGAGCCCGAAACGCCCGCCAACACCATCTCCCAGGGAAGCATCTGCCCCATGCCCCGCAGCAGGTGCGGGAACGCGGTACCCAGGACCAGCGCCCCCACCAGAAACCCTATGGCCCTGCCCAGATCGTCCCGGTACCAGCCGGCGGCTATCTTCATCCCCACCGGGTAGATGCCCGCCAGGAAGAAGCCCGTCAGGAACCGGAACGCCAGCAGCGACCACAGTCCTTCAGCTGCGAGAAACACGGCCAGATTCGACGCGGCGCCGAGGAGCGAGCAGGCGAGAAATACGATGCGCGGTGAATGGCGGTCGGATACGGCGAAAAAGGCGAACACCAGTGTGCCCGCGACAAACCCGAACTGGACCGCCGAGGTCATGTAGCCGAGGCTGGCGGCTCCCAGCTCCCATTCGCGCTGCAGGTCGCCGAGCACCGCGTTGCCGGCGAACCACAGAGAGGTTCCGGCGAACTGGGACAGTATTATTACCGGGAGTATCCAGGGCGCGCGCTGGGTCACGACGATCGATTCTCTTGCTTTTACCGGGATACGGGCGCCCGGCAGGCGGGCACGTCTGTAATTCTAGCTGCAATCCGGCGCGTTCGCCCCGGCTTCGCGAGCCTTCGGGGGGTGACGGCGACCGGGCCGCAGAGTGGGCTTCACTCGCCGGTTGCTCGTAGTAACATGGCGGCATGGTCAAGTTTCTGCGGCTGAATCCGGCGCCCGAGCGGCTCAGGAGTGCCCTTGATGCGGCGGTGGAGACAGTAATGCGTCCCGGCCCGACGGTGCTGACTGAATGTACGGGATTCACATGAGCTTCCTTCCGCGCCGACACGCAAACCTCCCGGGGGAAGTCGCCATGCGCGGTGGGAAAACGCTGCTGACCATGCTGCTGTTGATCGGCCTGGTGGCCGGTTGTGCGACGCAACCGCCAAGCAACCAGCACAACCTCTGCTCGGTGTTCAGGCAACACCCCGACTGGTACGACTACGCCAGGGAGTCGGAAGAAACCTGGGGCACACCGGCGCACATACTCATGGCGTTCGTGCGTCACGAATCCGCCTACCGGGCCGACGCCAAGCCGCCGTTCGAGTGGTTCCTGTTCATACCGCTCGGCCGGCCGTCGTCGGCAAAGGGCTTCGCCCAGATCCAGGATCCGGCCTGGGAGGACTACAAGAAGGAACGCGGCG
>JBEPXV010000040.1:0-9937 GCA_041641695.1 Gammaproteobacteria bacterium
TCAGCCAGGTCCACGAGCTTGCATGGCCACAGAATCCAGCAATTTCATACGCCAGATCATCGATGCGGACATCGCCGCCGGCCGGAACGACGGCCGGGTGGTCACCCGGTTTCCACCGGAGCCCAACGGCTACCTTCATATCGGCCATGCCAAATCGATCTGCCTGAACTTCGGCGTCGCCGAGGATTACGGCGGCGCCTGCAACCTGCGCTTCGACGATACCAATCCCGAGAAGGAGAACATCGAGTACGCCGACTCGATCAAGCGCGACGTGCAGTGGCTCGGGTACGCATGGAAGGAGCTTTGCTATGCGTCTGATTACTTCGAGCGGCTCCACGATTTCGCGGTGGAGCTGATCGAGAAGGGCAAGGCCTACGTGGACAGCCTCACGCCCGAGGAGATCCGCGAGTACCGCGGTACCCTGACCGAGCCCGGCCGCGAGAGCCCCTACAGGAATCGCAGCGTGGAGGAGAATCTCGACCTGTTCGCGAGGATGCGCGCCGGGGAGTTCGGCAACGGCGAGCACTCCCTTCGCGCGCGCATCGACATGGCATCCGGCAACATCAACCTGCGCGACCCGGTGATCTACCGGATCCGCCGCGCCCCGCACTGGCGCGCCGGCGATAAGTGGTGCATCTATCCGATGTACGACTTCACGCACAGTCTGTCGGATGCCATCGAAGGCATTACCCATTCCCTGTGCACGCTCGAGTTCGAGGACCACCGGCCCCTGTATGACTGGGTGCTGGACAACGTGGACGTCCCCTGCCATCCGCAGCAGATCGAGTTCGGGCGGCTGAACCTGAGCTACACCGTGATGAGCAAGCGGCTGCTCAGCCGGCTGGTGCAGGAAGGCCACGTGGCGGGATGGGACGATCCCAGGCTGCCCACCATCAGCGGCCTGCGCCGGCGCGGGTTCACCCCTGCTTCCATCAGGAATTTCTGTGAACGCATCGGCGTTACCAAGAGCGACGGCATGGTCGAGATGGGGATGCTGGAGCACGCCGTGCGCGAGGACCTGGACCACGGCGCCGAGCGCCGCATGGGGGTGCTCCAGCCGTTGAAGGTCGTCATCGAGAACTACCCGCAGGGCGAGGTCGAGGAGCTGGTGGCGCAGAACCATCCCAAGCGTCCCGAGCTGGGAGAGCGCCGCGTGCCGTTCTCCCGCGAGATCTATATCGAACGGGACGATTTCATGGAAGACCCGCCGAAGAAGTATTTCCGCCTGGCTCCAGGCCGCGAGGTCCGTCTTCGCTACGGCTACTATATTACCTGCACCGGGGTGACCCGCAATGAGGCCGGGGAGATCATCGGGCTGCGCTGCACGTACGATCCCGAGACCCGCGGCGGGACGTCGCCGGACGGCCGCAAGGTGAAGGGCACTATCCACTGGGTGTCCGCGGCCCGGGCAGTGGACGCCGAAGTGCGCCTCTATGACCGGCTGTTCCAGTCGCCCAATCCGAACGCCGGGAATTTCCTGGACCAGCTCAACCCCGGCTCGCTGGAGATACTCGACGACTGCAAGCTGGAGCCGGACCTCGCCGGCGCCGCCACCGAGACGCGCTATCAGCTCGAGCGGCAGGGCTATTTCTGCGTGGACCCGGACAGTGACGGCGGCCGGCCGGTGCTGAATCGCACGGTGACGCTGCGGGATTCCTGGGCCAAACACGCCGGTTGAGCCGGAACGGCGGTGCGCCGCCCGCCGAACCCGGCTCCGCCACCGCGGTCACAACAATCGAGATGAATACACCGCACCACCCGTCGCCGGCAGCCTGGAGCCCGGTGGCGAAGCTGTTTCACTGGACCACCGCCGCACTGATCATCGTAATGTTCGGCCTGGGATGGCTGGCGGTGAGCTACCCCATGTCGCCGACCAAGCTCGACCTGTTCAACTGGCACAAGTCCCTGGGGTTATTCATCCTGGCGTGGGTGGTGCTGCGCATCCTGTGGCGCCTGGCCTACCGCGCGCCGGCGCTGCCCGACGAGCTGTCGAGGGCCGAGAAGTGGGCGGCTCGCTTCTCCCACGCCGGCATGTACGTGCTCATGCTCACCATGCCGGTCAGCGGCTGGATCATCAACTCCGCCGCGGATTTCCCCTTGAAGTGGTTCGGCCTGTTTCCGGTGCCGCAGCTGGTGGCGCCGGACGAGGCCCTGCAGAATGCCGCGGAGACCACCCACTTCTTCCTGTTCTGGGCGCTGCTTGGCGCTGTCGTGATCCATGTCGCCGCCGCGCTGCACCATCACTACGTAAGACGCAACGACGTTTTGCGGCGCATGCTTCCGTTTACCAGGCCCGGGGGAGGCGCTCTATGATCCGGATCACGTTGCTGCTGGCGGGCTGGATGGCGGCCGCGGCCGCCGTGGCGGCGGACTGGCAGACGGTGGAGTCGGACAGCCGCATCGGCTTCGTCGCAACATACGAAGATACCGCGTTCGAGACGTGGTTCAGGTCTTTCGACGCGGACATCCGCTTCAACCCGGAGGCGCTGGACGATGCCGTGTTCGACGTCCGCATCGACGTGTCTTCCGTGGACTCCAACAGCCCCGACCGGGACGAGGGCATGCGGCAGGAGGAGTGGCTGGCGGCGGGCGAGCATCCCGAGGCGCGCTTCCGCGCGGAGCGCTTCGAGCGGCTCGCGGACGACCGGTTCAAGGCGATCGGCCGGCTCACCCTGAAAGGCACGAGCAGAAACATCGAGGTGCCGTTCACCTGGGAGCGATCCGGGGACGCGCAAGCGATGCTGACGGCCGAAAAGGATGTCCGGCGCGGCGACTTCGACATCGGCACCGGCGAGTGGGCCGACGACGACACCATCGGATTCACGGTGACGATCAAGGCGCGCCTGAAGCTCACCCGCCCCTGACCGCCGCGGGCCGCGGGCGGCCCGGCCTGGTCAGCTGCGCAGCCGGTGGCAGGCCAGGCAGCGCCCGGACAGGCGGCCGGCCCGGTAATAGTCGGGCGGCTCCCTGGTGACATCCTCGAGCGCCAGATCGACATCGCGCCGGAAAGGATCGATATTCTGGTCGATGAACGGATGGTTGGTTACCACGGTCCCCGCCCCGAGCTTGTCCGCCACCTGTTTCATGTCCCGCAGGGTCGATATGACTTCCTCGCGCTCGTACGGCAGAACCGTTTCGGAGCTGTCGAGGATATCCTCGATGCGCCAGATATCCGCCGCCAGTTGCGACATCGACGATGTGATCTCGGAACGCTCCAGGTAAACGAAGTCCGGCGGATACGTGACCTTGCGGACGGCGGCACACCCTGAAAGCAGCGCCGCGCACACCACCAGCACGCAGCATTGGTAGATTCTCGAACTCATGGTTTCCCCTGCAATTTCGCCTCATGATCCCGGCAACGTCCGGCGACCCGCGCGCCGCCCGGCACCCCGGCTGGATCAGGCATTGTGTAGTGAAAAGCCTATCACGGGTTGATGCAAATCAGCATTCAGGCGGGCTGCCCGCCTGGCACGCCGCCCACGGCAGCATACCATCCGCGCCCCGGCCGCACCGCGGATGCCCATCCCGTATCGCGAAGCCCCACGGATGCCTCACTGCATCGTCGTCGCGGTCTCAATCCACCAGCCCCAGGCGGACGCTGAGTATGCCGTCGTTGACCTTGACCTCCTTGAGCTCCAGCCAGGGGGCGAGCATCTCCAGCGCCGTGTTCCTGAAGCTGTAAATGGGGTTGGTTCGCAGGTACTCGGAAACCAGCAGCGTGGCGAGCTCATTGAGGTTCTCCTTGTGCTTGTCGGAAACCCCGTTGACTTCCAGGTACTCGAGCCGCGAGTCCTGCAGGTAAAAAGCGCGCTCGTCGGGGTTGTAGCTCAGCTCCCCCGAGAAACCGGCGTTCCCGTCGTACTGCTCCTTGCTGAATGCGATCTCCATCAGCGCGGTCGACCCGAACTGGATCCGGGTCTGCCCGTCCGTCAGCTTCACGAACGGCGCATCCAGCTCGATACAGAACACCAGCACGCACCGCTCCACCGGAAACTGGGACTCGACCCGTTTCTGAATGTCGGCCTCGGAGGCTTCGAAAACATAGCCGTGGCGCAGCACCAGGAAGCCGGCCACGACCACGGCGAGGAGAATTACCAGCGCGACGGCGAGCTTCTTCACGAGGCTGCTCCCAGGCGGCGGCCGCCTCTCCCTGCGACGTCACGCATCACCGGAGCCCCCAGGCGCGGGCGCCTCGACCAGCTCCCGGACGTCCAGCATGCGCATGGCGCTGACGGCAGCCTCGAAGGCGCCCTCCCCGCACAGCCCGACCATGGATGCGTTCTCATATGCCGACACGGCGGTCCGTATACACTCATCGCGGACCTGGCTCGCAATATCGTACCTGTCATTCAGAGTCATGAGCTTGCCTCTCGCATGAATCCAGCCGCGGAGCCGCCGTTTCCGGCAGTCCGGGCCATGGCGCCGCATCACTCTGGAGGCGGCCTTTTCAAAAACGATCCCAACACACGGAACCAGGCACTGACCTGGCGTTGATACTCGCGTGCGCATTCCCGATCCCGGATCTGGAGAAACTCGCTGCCAGCCCGCAACCCGGTGTAACGCTGTGGGTCACTGCCATAAACCAGGCAAAGCGCCTGATTGTAGCTCTCCCGGTCGAGCTCATGCTCGGTCCAGAAGTTTCGTCCGGACGGTGACCGGGCTGTGCGGCCGTCCCCGTCAACGAACAGACTCGCGGCATTGATGACGATGTCACCGCCGTTGTCGTAATAGCGCATCAGCAGCAGGATCGTCAACGCATCCACGGCTTTTTCCAGGTTGCCGGAGGTCCGCAAGTCGTACATCACGAACAACGCATGGGAAATCTCGTGGAGCAGCGCGTGAAGATAAGCGTCGCGCACCACGTCGTAGATGTCCACGCCGGTGTCGGAGTAGGCATTCCGTTCGAACCGCTCCGCGGCATCGAACAGGAAGCTGTAGGGCATGTAAATCTCCCCGGACGCCTCGTCGAACACCGGGCCCCGGTCGCCGCCCAGATACAGCAGCAACTGACGGCGCAGCTCGAATTCGTTGTCAAGCAGCTTGGTGACGGTCTGAATGACCGCCTCATCGTCGAGGAACGCGCGCGCATCTTTTTCATCTTCGCCGCGGGGCGTGTTGTATATCACCTGAAACTGGGCCACCGCCGCGACCGTCGAGCTCAAAAACAGCATTCCGGCAATCAGTGTCTGCTTAACGATACGCAATGGACAGGATCAACCTCGTTGTTCGTTGGGACCGATTCAGCCTGGCGCGGCTCCCCGGCGGCGCGTCTCCGGGCATCGTCCCGGAACCATCGTGATTGTCGTTGTTCTGTCCCCGCCGATCAATGCAGCGAACAATGGCAAAGGGGTGAACGGGAGTGGCACCTACTTCGCCCACAAGTGCTCTGGAGAGGCAAGACCTCAAATGCAGCTGAAGCGAGGGTCCGGGAGGGTCTGTCAGGGCTGTCGAAAACAGGGACGTTTTCGCCAGAGCCTACAGGGAAGTATTCACGGCGGCCCTGACAGACCCTCCCGAACCCTCGCCGCCCGCCACGGGAACCCACCTGCCCGACCAGACCCGGGTAATGCAAGTGCCATTCGGAACGGGGGGATTTAAACTAATCCCGCCGTCCCCCTCTTGTTGTTGTGCTTTGCGCTTCGCGCTGCAGCACCGCGTCGACGAACGGCGGCACGGTTTCGGTGGCCGGACCGTTTATGGACTCCTCGAAGGCGTCGCTCACATCTGTGGGATCCAGGTTCAGCTCCACCGTGCGCGCTCCGGCCCGGCGGGCAATATCCACGAATCCGGCGGCCGGATAAACCTGGCCGGATGTCCCTATGGACACGAACAGGTCGCAGCGCGCCAGCCGCTCAACGATACGATCCATGTCCGTCGGCATCTCTCCGAACCACACGACGTGCGGCCGCATGGTCCCGGCCCGCCCGCAGTGATGACAAACGTCGGTGCGCGCGATATCTCCCGAAACCGCTCGAAGCGCCTCACACGCGCCGCAGCGCGCCTTGAGCAGCTCACCGTGCATATGGACGAGATTACGGCTGCCGGCCCGCTCGTGGAGATCGTCGATGTTCTGCGTTACCAGGAGAACATCGCCGGCGAGCTCCCGCTCGAGGCGCGCCAGGGCGTGGTGCGCGGGGTTCGGCTGGACGGCCCCGGACAGCAGTTTCCGACGGCGGAGGTTGTAGAAGCTGTGCACCAGGTCCGGATCACGCGCGAAGCCTTCCGGCGTGGCCACGTCCTCGATCCGGTGGTTCTCCCACAGACCGCCCAGGTCCCGGAACGTGTCGATCCCCGATTCCGCTGAAACCCCGGCGCCCGTCAGCACCACGATGGAACGATCATTCATGTCGTCGGATCTTCTCAGTCGTCACAGTCCGCGTGGAACGCGGAGCGATTCCCGGGCGGGGGACAGGGCGAGCTGGATCAGCCAGCTTACAAACCGGGCCGTGGATCAAGGCGGAACTACAGCTCCACCAGGATCTCGGACAACGGCTTGCGCACGCTCACCGGCACTTCGTCCGGATAGCCGTACCAGAACATGCCCACGACCTCCTCCACCACGGGATCGATCCACACCAGGTCGTAGAAATCCTCGCTGCGGGTCACGGCGCCCGTGGTCCATTTCATCCCGACCCCCCGGGACCACAGGTACAGCGCCAGGTTATGCACGGCGCAACAGCACGCGGCGTAGTCCTCCTTCTGACGCAGCTCGTCGTCACTGCGGACGCAGGTCACCACCAGCCAGCCCGGAACCCGGCTCCACCGCTCCCGCTTGGCCCTGCCTGCCTCCTCGCCCCGGTCCTCGGTAACCATGCGGGCATTGAGGTCCACGACCTGCTCCTTGATGGAGTCCGACAGCAGATAGAAGCGCCACGGCTCGGTGAGGTGGTGATTGGGCGCCCAGCGCGCCAGCTCGATCCCCTGGAGCACGATCTCGCGCGGCGGAATAACCGGCTTGAAGAAATTGATGGTGCGCCGGTCCCGAATCACGTTGGCGATCGACTGGTTGGACGGCTCAGCCATTGCGCGGAACAGTATAGGAAGGTCGGAATCCGGGCTCAATACCAGCTACAATCCCCGACAGGTCCGATGACGTCAAGAAATCATTAACGAAACCGGACGAAAGCGCCGGGAAGTCAGAACCATGGCAAAAAAGGTCAGCAAATTCCAGAATTATCTCCTGACGGGAATATTGACGGTAATCCCGCTGTGGATCACTTGGTTGGTATTCAGCTTCGTCATCACCCAGCTGTCCCAGCTGGGAGCCCCCTGGGTAACGGCACTGGCCCGCGGCCTGCAGTTCACGTATCCGGCGATCTCGGAGATTCTCCTGCACTCCTGGCTGCAGCCGGCCATGGCCGTGATTATCACGGTGCTCGGTCTGTGCACCCTGGGCTGGATAGCCACGCGCGTCATCGGCAGGCGGATTGTAAACCTGTTCGATCGCATTATGAATCGCATTCCGTTCGTGAAGAAGGTGTATGGCTCCACCAAGATGCTTCTGCAGGTGCTCAACCAGGAGAAGAAGGAGTTCGACCGCGTGGTGCTCATCGAGTTTCCAACCCGGCATATGCGCGCCGTCGGCTTCGTGACGCGAATCATCTCCGACAAGAACAGCGGCCAGGAGCTGGCTGCCGTATACGTGCCGACCACCCCCAATCCCACGTCCGGCTATCTCGAGCTGGTACCGGTGGATCGTCTCATCAGCACCGATATGACCGTTGAGGAAGCCATGACTTTCATCATCTCCGGCGGCGCCGTCGGGCGCGAGGAGTTCGAATACGAGCGTGCTGACAGCGCCCATCCCCACGTGGAGCCTCTGGGAAAAGGTCAACAGTAGACGAGCTCCGGTCTGCCTGTAGCGAATTTGCGGGTCATCCCGTCCCGGTGATTCGACGCTCCGGCGGCGGAATCACTGCCGGTCGCCGCGCGCCAAGACACCGACTCCGCCCCGCGGCGGGCGGCTGTTCAGCCCGGCGGCGCAATTGCAGTACAATTGGAGCGGCCATGCGGGCCCACGACACCCACCCGACCCCTCCGTCAACGAAAATGCCCCTCCCGGCCGAGCCGACGTTGGAGATCGACGACGAAAGGTTCCAGGACGCGCTGCTGACCGGCGTGTCCCGGACTTTCGCCCTGACCATTCCACAGCTGCCCGTGCCCCTGCGGCGCACCGTGACCAATGCCTACCTGTTGTGCCGGATCGCGGACACCATCGAGGACGATCCCGGCGTGCCGCCCGCGGACAAGGAGGGGTTCCATCAATGGCTCATTGAGCTGCTCAACGGCCGCGAGGATGCCGCGGCGTTCGCCCGGGCGCTCGGGCAGCAGCTTTCCGGAGAATCCTTGCCGCGAGAAAAGGAACTGGTACGCAATACCGACCGGGTGATCGGCGTCACGCGGCAGCTCGACACTGCCACCCGGGAGATCCTGCGCCGGCGCGTCGCCGTGATGTGCCGCGGCATGCCAGTGTTCCAACGCCACCCGCGGCGCGACGGCCTGACGAACCTGGCCGCCCTGGACCAGTACTGCTACTACGTCGCCGGGGTCGTGGGCCAGTTGCTCACCGAGCTGTTCTGCGCCTATTCGTCGTCAATTGACCGGTACAGGAGCGAGCTTCTCGGCCTGTCGGCGTCCTTCGGGCAGGGGCTGCAGATGACCAATATCCTGAAGGATATCTGGGAGGACCGCGCCCGCGGCGTGTGCTGGCTCCCCAGGGACGTTTTTGCAGCCCACGGCTGCGATCTCGCCGGGCTCGAGCCGGGCCGCGGTACCGGGGCATTCGCCGCCGGCCTGGATGAGCTGCTGGGGGTTGCGCACGGCCACCTGAGAAACGCCCTGTCCTATACCCTACTTATACCGGCGCGCGAGCCGGGGATCCGCAGGTTCTGCCTGTGGAGCCTCGTGCTCGCGGTCCTGACCCTGCAGAGAATCCGCCGCAACCCGGGTTTCGACGCCGGTGACCAGGTCAAGGTGTCTCGCCGCACCGTGCGCAACGTCGTACGGGTCAGCAGCGCCGTGTGCCGCAGCAATACGCTGAACCGCGCGCTGTTCGCCTGGTCCGCCCGGGGGCTCCCGCTGGCGTCGGACGTGTCCACATACCAGGATCTCGACCGCGCCGTTATCCCCACCCAGTGATACAGGCCCGGGCATGATCCGCGTCGGCGTCATCAGCGCGCTGCGGCTCGAAGCACGGCCCCTGTACAGCTGTCCCGCGCTCGCCGTACGGGTGTGCGGTGTCGCGGCGCCGGGGGTCGACGCTGTCGTGCGGGCGCTGGCCGACCGCGGCTGTCGCCTGATCGTGAGCTGGGGCACCGCGGGCGCACTGTCGCCGCAGCTCCAGGCGGGCGACCTGATCATCCCGGAGCACGTCATCCCGGGAAACGGCGGCATGCTCGCCACCGACAGCGGCGCCCGGGAGGCTTTTCGCGAGAACGTGAAAAGCCGCTGGCCGGTGACGTCCGGAACCCTGCTCGAATCGGACCGGATGCTCGGGACCCCCGCCGACAAGGAGCGCCTCGGCCGCCGGCGGGAAGCCGTCGCGGTGGATATGGAAAGCGGACGAATCGGCGAGGCCTGCGCGGCGCTGAAGCTCCCGTTCCTGGTGGTCCGGGCCGTCGTCGACGAGCTCGACGACCGGCTGCCGCGGCTGCTCCGTGACGCCACGTCGCCGCGCGGCGCCCTGCGCATGACTCCGCTGCTGGCGGGGCTGATGGCGCATCCCGGCGAATTGACGGCGCTGGCACGGCTGGGGCGCCGCTACCGTCGCGCCCGCCGCGCCCTGGGGACGGCCGCCTGGGCACTGGGGCGGTACGCCGAGCAGTCCCAGGACCAGGACTGACCCGGTCAGTGCACCGCGTCGAAGTGCGGGCGCAGCGTCAAGGTGGGATACAATCCGCTCCCGTTCCGAATCGAGTGTTCAGTCACCTGAGTGTAT
>JBEPXV010000041.1:0-9909 GCA_041641695.1 Gammaproteobacteria bacterium
TTGTTCAGGTGTACGCCGCGCGGGCCCTGGCGTGGCGCGGCGTTTTCGGCGTGCATACCTGGATCTCGGTAAAAGGACGCGACGCAGACGCCTATCGCGTTTACGAAGTGATCGGCTGGCGCCACTATCGCGGCATGCCGGCCGTGAGCATCAGCGGGCGCGCCCCGGACGGGCGCTGGTACGGCGCCATGCCCGTGCTGCTGGCGGACCTCCGGGGCGCCGCCGCCGGGCGGGCGATCGAGGGCATCGACCGGGCGGCACGGAATTATCCCTACGCCGGGACCTATCGCGTCTGGCCCGGGCCCAACAGCAACACGTTCACCGCGCATGTCGTGCGCCAGGTGCCGGAGCTGAGGGTCCACTTCCCGACCACGGCCATTGGCAAGGATTACCTGCCCGGCGTGGTGGCCGCGAGCGCGCCCAGCGGCACGGGCTACCAGCTCAACCTGTTCGGGGTACTGGGACTCATGGCGTCCAAGGAGGAAGGCCTGGAGCTGAATCTGCTCGGCCTGAGCCTGGGCGTGGCCCCCAGTCCGTTGACCCTGAAGCTGCCGGGGCTGGGCCTTGTGCCGCTTCTGGGTGATGGTTGAGCGCGGCCTGCGTGCCGCCAGGGGCTCATGCCCGGTATGGCGGGTTTGATTCCCGCGCCGCGGCGCATCGTTTTGTCTTATGGAGCACAGTTCGTCATGACATCGCAGACCGAAAAACCCATTGTGAATGTTGAAGTCTATTCCGATTACATCTGCCCGTTCTGTTTTATCGGCTTTCTGAGGCTGGAGAAGCTGCGGGACGAGTACGACCTCCATATCGACTGGCGCTTTCTGGAAATCCATCCGGACAATCCCCCCGAGGGCAAGCCGGTCACCGAGCTCGGTTATCCGCCTGAACACTGGGAAATGCTGATGGCCAATTTCGCCCGAATGGCGCAGGCCGAGGGAGTGGACCTTCCAGAGCGCACGTTCACCACCAACTCGCGGCGCGCGCTGAAACTCGCCGAGGCGGTGCGCGGGCTTCAACCGCAGGTGTTCCAGCGATTGAACCGGGAGCTGTACGAAGCATACTTTCTGCGCGGGGAGAATATCGGCGACCGGGAAGTATTGGAGTCGCTGGCAAGCGCCTGTGGTGTCGAACCGGCAACCATCGAGCAGGCGTGGCATAATGCGCATTATGACGAGGTGCTCGACGGCAACCAGCGCAGCGCTGCGTGGCTGCGGATTTCCGGCACGCCGAGCTATGTATTCGGCCGCCAGGTCTACAGCGGTGCGATCCCGGTCGAAATGCTGCGCCGGGCGGCCGACGAGGCAGTCGGCAGCCCGCAAGCTTGACAACCGCACTTCGTTGATTATGATTTGCGCCCGCCTTTGAGCCGCGGCCGCGGCGACCGGCTCACAACAACACAGTGCATTTCCCTTCTGGGCAGGAGTCATTGTTCGAGATGACCTCGATGGTGGACATCAACGGCCTGAGCAAGCGGTTCGGGCCGATTACCGCCGTGAGCGATGTATCGTTCCGGGTGGCCCGGGGGGAAGTTCTGGGCTTCCTGGGGCCGAACGGCGCCGGAAAGTCCACCACCATGAAGATGATCACCGGATTCCTGGCACCGGATGCCGGAGCCATCGCCATCGACGGCGACGACATCGCCGAGCATTCCGTCCGGGTCAAGCACAAGCTGGGCTATCTTCCCGAGGGGGCGCCGCTGTATGCCGACATGACGCCGCTGGCGCTGCTGCGCTTCGTGGGCCGGATCCGGGGCCTGTCCGGGGATGATCTGAACGCGCGAATCGAGCGGGTCGTGGACCAGGTCAACCTGGCGGGAGTCATGGAGCAGTCCATCGATACGCTCTCCAAGGGTTTCAAGCGTCGCGTAGGCATCGCCCAGGCCATTCTGCATGACCCGCCGCTGTTGATCCTCGACGAGCCCACCGACGGCCTGGACCCCAACCAGAAGCACGAGGTGCGCAGCCTGATCCGGGAGATGGCCCGGGAAAAGGCCATCATTCTGTCGACGCACATCCTCGAGGAAGTGGACGCCGTGTGCTCGCGGGCCATCATCATCGCATCCGGCCGCATTGTCTCGGACGGCACGCCGGCGGAGCTGCAGGCCATGTCTCCGCATCACAATGCCGTGCAGCTGGTACTGAACGAGAAAGACCCGCCCGGAATCGTCTCCAAGCTCCGGGCCATCGAGGGGGTGCGCGACGTGACGACGCGGCGGGACAACGGCGGCACGCGGTTCGAGGCCGTACCCGAGGGGGACGCGGTGATCGTCGATCGCGTCGCGGACGTGGTTCGAGAAAACGATTGGCGAATGGTCGCCATGTACGTGGAGCGTGGCCGGCTCGACGAGGTGTTCCGTGACGTAACCGGCCGGGCGCCGGATTCCGGGGAGGCCTGAGGGATGCTGTCCAATATCGGCATCATCACCCGGCGCGAGCTGGCGGCGTACTTCCTGACGCCCATCGCCTATGTGTTCATTGTCATATTCCTCATCCTCAGCGGCGTGTTCACGTTCTACCTGGGCGGCTTCTTCGCCCGGGGCCAGGCGGACCTGGCGACATTCTTCGGGTTTCACCCGTGGCTGTATCTGTTCCTGATTCCGGCGCTGACCATGCGCTTGTGGGCGGAAGAGCGAAAGTCCGGAACCATCGAGCTGCTGTTCACCCTGCCGGTCACCATGCTCGAGGCGGTGGTGGGGAAGTTCCTGGCGACCTGGATCTTCACCGCGGTGGCCCTGGCCCTGACGTTCCCCATCTGGATCACGGTGAACTATCTCGGCGACCCGGACAACGGCGTGATCGCCGCCGGATACATCGGCAGCCTGCTCATGGCGGGGGGCTACATAGCCATCGGCTGCTGCATCTCTGCGTTCACCAGGAACCAGGTCATCGCGTTCGTCATTACCCTGGTCGTGTGCCTGGCATTCATACTCAGCGGCTTTCCGATGGTCCTGGACTTTCTCGACGACTGGCTGCCGGCGGTGCTGCTGGAGGCGGTGAGCTCGTTCAGCTTCCTGTCCCATTTCGCCTCGATTCAAAACGGCGTGGTCGCGGTGCCGGACCTGGTGTATTTCTGCTCGTTGATCGCCCTGTGGCTGTACGCAAATGCCGCGGTGCTGGAAATCAAAAAGGCCGGGTGAGCTGATGTCAGCGATGAGCAAGCACTGGTTGTCGATCAGCAGCCTCGCGGTCGCGGTGGTTCTGTTTTTCGCCGTGAACATCTTCAGCAGCACCGCGTTGTCCCGGTGGCGGGCCGACCTGACCGAGAACGATCTCTACACCCTGGCGGAGGGCACCCGCAGCATACTGACCGGCCTGGACGAGCCGATCACCCTGCGCCTGTTCCTGTCCGCTGAAATCCCGAGCAGCGCCCACGCGGTGGCATCCTACGCGCGGCGCGTTCAGGACCTGCTGCGCGAGTACGAGCGCTACGCCGACGGGCGCATCGACCTGGAGATCATCGACCCGGAGCCCTTCTCGGAAGAAGAGGATCGGGCGCAGCGCCACGGCCTGAGGTCACTGCCGATGAACGACGGCGGCGACCCGCTGTATTTCGGACTGGTGGCCAGCAACACCGTGGACGACACGGAGGTCATTCCGTTTTTCTCGCCGCAGCGGGAGCGGCTCCTGGAGTACGATCTCACGCGCCTGATCCATCAGCTCGACCAGATCGAGCAGCCGGTGGTGGGGCTGGTATCCTCGCTGCCCCTGAATCCGCCGCTGCGCATGGGGCAGGCCCGGAGCCAGTCATGGCTGGTCATCGATCAGATCGAACAGCTGTTCACGGTGGAGAACATCGACGCCGGGGCGGGCCGTATTCCGGAGGACGTGGACGTGCTGATGGTGGCGCACCCAGGCGACCTGAGCGGCAGGATGCTCTATGCCATCGATCAGTTCGTGCTCTCCGGGGGCCGAGCGCTGGTGTTCGTCGACCCATACATGGAAGCCGGGGCCCGCGGCCCGGAGCAGGCCGCGAGCCAGTCCGACCTGGAGCCGCTGCTCGAGCAATGGGGGCTGGAGCTCGTGGACGGCATGGTTGCCGCGGACATGCGGTTTGCAGAGCGCGTCCGCTACCAGCGCGACCAGCGCCAGGTCATCGGCGAGTTCCCCGTGTGGCTGAACATCGAACCGGAACGCTTCAACGGCGACGATGTCGTCACAGCGGATCTCGGCAATGTTTTCATGGCGACACCCGGCGTGCTGCGCCCGCGCGACGGTGCCGGCCCGGCGCTCACGCCGTTGATCCAGTCCAGCAGCGAGGCGACGGGGATGGACGCATCGGTGATCGAGCAGGCGAGGAACCCCGCCGCCATCATCGAGGCATACGAGCCGGGCTCAGAAAGCCTGATCCTGGCAGCCCGGGTCTCGGGGCCGGCGGAAACCGCGTATCCCGACGGTCCCCCGGAGACCGGGGACGGGGACGACGCGCCGGCGGAGGACGACAGCCAGGAATCGGCGCCGCCGCAGGCCGTGACCGCCGGCGACATCAACGTCATCGTGGTGGCGGATGCCGACATGCTGCACGAGCAGTTCTGGGCCCGGCGGCAGAACGTGCTGGGCAGCCAGATCGTGGTGCCGAGCGCATCGAACGCCGACCTGGTCATTAACGCGCTCGAGAACCTCACGGGCAGCAACGACCTGATCAGCGTTCGCAGCCGGGGCGAGTTTACCCGTCCGTTCACCAGGGTCACGGAGATCCGCCAGGCCGCGGAGCTGAAGTACCGGCGCAAGGAGCAGCAGCTGCTCGACCGGCTCGAGGAGACCGAGCGGGCCGTGCTCGAGCTGGAACAGGGCAGGCGCAACGAGCAGGACCAGCTGATGCTGACCGAAGAGCAGCAGCAGGAGCTCGAGAAGTTCCGCCGCGAGAAGGTCCGGATCAGGCAGGAGCTGCGCGAAGTGCAGCACCAGCTGCGCAAGGACATCGAGGCCCTGGAAGGCTGGCTGAAGTTCGTCAATATCGGCTTCCTGCCGCTCGTCATCACGGTAGGGGCTGCCGTAATCGGTTTCCGGCGCGCCCGCCGCCGCGGGCGATAGCGCATCCCGGACCATGCGCAGCCGCAGGGCCTTTTTCGTATTGTTGGGAGTTACCGTCGTGATGGTGGCGGCGGCCGTACTGTCCCAGCGCTCCGGGGACGAGCCGGTGTTCTCCCACGGGCTGCATGTGCCCGACCTGGCATCCCGGGCGCAGTCCGTTCGAACCGTGCTGATACGCACCGCGGGCTCGGAGCTGCGCCTGGAGCGCAGCGAGTCGGGCTGGGCGGCGCGCAGCAAGACCGGCTATCCCGCCAACGCAGACCGGGTCCGGCAGCTGGTGCTGGCCATCAGCCGCCTGGAGCGCCTGGACAGAAAGACCAGTAATCCGGAAAGGCTGCAGCGGCTCGAGCTGCGAGACCTCGACGTCCCCGGCTCCGGGGCAGTCCGGGTCACCCTGTTGGCGGAAGACGAAGAAACGCTGGCCGATGTGCTGGTGGGCAAGACCGAGGACTTCCAGCAGGAGGCCCGGTCCCGTTACTTCGTGCGCGACGCCGGCGATCCCCAGGCATGGCTGGTCGAGGGCTCGCTGCCGCCGATGCTGGAGGAGACCGACAGCTGGCTGCAGCGCTCGCTGCTGCCGGGCGTCGGCGAGGCCGGCCTGGCGTCGGTGGTGGTGACCCACGACGACGGCGAGACCGTCACCGTGCGGCGCAACGCCGCCGATGACAAGGATTTCCGGCTCGCCGGTCTGGCCGACGACGAAGCGATAGACAGCCAGTACAAGGTCAACGCCGTGGCCGAGAACCTTCGGCGGCTGTCTCTCAAGGACATCCACCCCGCGGACACGGCGCCCGACCAGGTCATTGCCGCCGTGGAGGCCCGCATGTTCAACGGGGTCCACGTCACCGCCCGGATTGGACCCGCCGATCCGGATTACATCGTCCGCCTGAGTGCCGGCTACGACCCCGACCACGGCCCGGCAGCGGAAGGCGGCGATTCCGGCGACGACGGGGAGCAGCTCGCCCGCGATCTGAACGAGCTGTGGCAGGACCGCTCGTTCGTGGTATCGCAGTACGCCCTCGACGACCTCCTGGTGCGGCGCGTCGACCTGGTCAAGCAGGCGGAGTCGTCCGAAGCGGAGTGACCACGCCGTCCGGCCTGCGGACCGGCCTTCCGGAATACCGCGACCGCCGCAATTCTCTGCGGCTGTTACAATCCTGGCTCAAACGAGTCGATAATCCCTCCGTACGCAATAGAGATTCAAAGCCATGGCTGAAAAACCGCTCAATAAGATCAGTTCCCGTGTGACCCAGCCCCGTTCCCAGGGGGCTTCCCAGGCCATGCTGTACGGCGCCGGCCTCACCGAGTCCGACATGGACAAGGCCCAGATCGGCATCGCCAGCGTCTGGTGGGAGGGCAATACCTGCAACATGCACCTGAATGACCTCGCGGCATACGTAAAGGAAGGCGTCACGGACGCCAACCTGGTGGGGATGCGTTTCAACACCATCGGTGTGTCCGACGGCATTTCCATGGGCACCAGGGGGATGAGCTATTCGCTGCAGTCGCGGGACCTGATCGCGGATTCCATCGAGACCGTGGTCTCGGGCCAGTGGTACGACGGGGTGGTCACCATACCGGGCTGCGACAAGAACATGCCGGGCTGCATCATGGCGCTGGGGCGCCTGGACCGGCCCGGCCTGATGGTTTACGGCGGCACCATCAAGCCCGGCCGCTGGAACGGCCGGACGCTGGACATCGTGTCGGCGTTTCAGAGTTATGGCCAGTACCTTGCCAAGCGCATCGATGACGAGGAGCGCCAGAACATTGTCCGGCACGCCTGTCCCGGTGCCGGCGCCTGCGGCGGCATGTACACCGCCAACACCATGGCCTGCGCCATCGAGGCCATGGGCATGTCTCTGCCCTACAGCTCGTCGACCCCCGCCTTGCATCCCGACAAGATCAACGAGTGCAAGGCGGCCGGGGCGGCGGTCCGGCAGCTCATGGAGATGGAGATCAAGCCCTCGGATATCATGACGCGGGAAGCCTTCGAGAACGCCATGGTTATGGTTTCGGCGCTGGGCGGGTCCACCAACGCGGTACTGCACTTGATTGCCATGGCGCGCTCGGTCAATGTGGATCTGAACATGGACGACTTCCAGCGGGTCAGCAACCGGGTGCCCTTCCTGGCGGACCTGAAGCCCAGCGGCAAGTACGTCATGGAGGACGTCCAGGGAATCGGCGGCACGCCGGGCGTCATGAAGTACCTGCTGGAAGCGGGGATTCTGACCGGGGACTGCATGACAGTGACCGGCCGGACCATGGCGGAGAACCTGCGCGACCTGCCCGGCCTCAGCGAGGACCAGGACATCATCCGGCCCCTGGAGGATCCCATCAAGCCCAGCGGTCACATACAGATCCTGTGGGGCAACCTGGCGCCGGGCGGCGCGGTGGCGAAGATCACCGGCAAGGAAGGCGAGGTGTTCAAGGGGCCCGCCCGGGTTTTCGATTCCGAAGAGGACATGCTGGCGTCGCTGGAGAAAGGCGGCATACAGAAAGGCGACGTGGTGGTGATCCGTTATGAGGGCCCCAAGGGCGGGCCGGGCATGCCGGAAATGCTGACTCCCACCTCGGCAATCATGGGCGCGGGGCTGGGCAATGACGTGGCGCTCATGACGGACGGCCGCTTCTCCGGCGGCTCCCACGGTTTCATCATCGGCCATGTCGTGCCGGAGGCTCAGGAGGGCGGCCCCATCGGCCTGATCCGCGACGGTGACCCGGTCACCATCGACGCCACCCGCAACGAGCTGTCGGTGGACCTGTCCGATGCGGAGCTCGAGCAGCGGCGAAGGGAATGGGAAATGCCGCCCTACAAGGCGACCCGCGGCACCCTGTTCAAGTACATCAAGACCGTCAAGGACGCCTCCCACGGCTGCGTGACCGACGAGTAGCCCGGCTTGTTTGAACATCCATCCGGCGGGGTCGCGCGCGTCCTTGGAGAACATTGAGCTGACCAACGAAATGATCGCGGTATTCGCGATCCTTGGCTTGACGATCTTCCTGTTCGCGTTCGAGATCGTCCGGGTGGATGTCGCGGCGGTCCTGATACTGGTGATCCTGGGGTTGAGCAGCCAGGTACCGGGCTACCAGGGTCTGGTCGACCAGGAAGAGCTGTTCGACGGCTTCGCCAGCAACGCGGTGATCTCCATTATCGCGGTGATGATAATCGGCGCCGGGCTCGACAAGACCGGGGTCATGAGCCGGGTCGCGGGGAAGATTCTCCGCTATGCCGGTCGCACGGAGCAGCGGATCATCCCGACGGTCTCCGCGGCGGTGGCGGTGGTGTCGAGCTTCATGCAGAACGTCGCGGCGGCCGCCCTGTTTCTGCCCGTGGTCACCCGAATCTCGCGGCGCACGCAGATACCGCTGTCCCGGCTGGTGATGCCGATGGGATTCGGCGCCATCCTGGGCGGTACCGTGACCATGGTGGGCTCGAGCCCGCTGATCCTGCTCAACGACCTGATTCAAACCTCCAACCGGAACCTGCCGGCGGGCGTGGCGCCCATGGACACTTTCCACCTTTTCGCGGTGACCCCGGTCGGGCTGACCCTGGTGGTCATGGGCATCGCCTATTTCGCGGTGAGCGGCCGCTACATGCTGCCGCGCATCAAGGAGAAGGTCGCAGGTGTGGACAACCTTCAGCACTTTCGCGACCTGTATGGCATCGAGGGCCAGATCTTCGAGCTGCGCGTGACGCCGCGCAGCGACCTGGTGGATGTTCAGCTGCGGGATATCGAAGAGCGCGGCCGGGCTGGATGGATTCTGGCGGTGCGCACCGGCAAGGAGATTCAACTCGTGCCCGGCCGTGACACCTGGGTCCGCGCCGGCTCGGAGCTGGCCATCATGGGGTCGAGGAAGGAAGTGGAGCTGTACGCGGAGCGCCACGGCCTGGTCATGAAGCCGGAGATCGAGTCGTTTTCCGAGTACCTGAGCGTGACCAGCGCCGGCATCGCGGAAGTGGTGATCCCCCCGGACTCAGAGCTCATCAACAAGACGGTGGGCGACGTGGAGTTCCGCAAGAAGTACGGCGCCAAGATCCTCGCCATATACCGGGTCAACGAGGTTCTCGATACGGATATCCCCAACATCGTTTTCCAGGCGGGGGACACGCTGGTTCTGCACAGCCGCTGGGAGGACCTCACGGTGCTGGCGAACAACTCCAACTTCGCGGTGGTGACTGACTTCCCCCGGGAGACCTATCGGCCGGGCAAGCTGCGCATCGCCGGGGTATGTTTCGGGTTCTCGATTGCATTGATCGTGTTCACTGACGTGCGCCTGTCCATTGCGCTCATGAGCGGGGCCATCGGCATGGTGCTGTTCGGGGTCCTGAGAATGGAGGAAGCCTACCGGTCCATCAGCTGGCAGTCGGTGTTCATACTGGCGAGCCTCATTCCCCTGGGCGTCGCGGTGGAGCAGAGCGGCGCGGCCGCCTGGATGGCCAATGAAACCATCCGCATGCTGCAGGGCATGCCGGTCTGGGTCCTGCAGCTGTACGTGGCGGTCCTGGCGACGGTATTCACGCTGGTGATTTCCAATGTCGGCGCGACGGTGCTGCTGGTGCCCCTGGCGGTGAATATCGCCGTGATGTCCGGGGGGGACCCCGCGGTGTTCGCCTTGACGGTGGGGCTGGCGACTTCCAATTCCTTCCTGATCCCCACGAACCAGGTCAACGCACTGATCGTCGGTCCGGGCGGCTATCGGGTGGCGGATTTTCTGCGCGCCGGGTCGGTGATGACGGTGTTGTACCTGATAGTCATCACCGCCATGCTGGCACTGTTCTATTGAATCCCTGTATTCATCCCGACAAAGGTCTGGAATCCGGGCACGGATCGGGTCCAGGGCACCGGCGTTCCCGGTAATGACCGCTCGGGGCCCCAAC
>JBEPXV010000042.1:0-9646 GCA_041641695.1 Gammaproteobacteria bacterium
CCCGGAATCGGAAGCGCTGCCCGGGGACCGGAACCGGACTAGTCGTCCAGGTTATCCAGGGCCTTCTGGAATCGGTTGGCGTGGGACCGCTCGGCCTTGGCCAGCGTCTCGAACCAGTCGGCCACTTCGTCGAAGCCTTCGTCGCGAGCCGACTTGGCCATGCCCGGATACATGTCGGTATACTCGTAAGTCTCGCCGGCGATGGCGGACTTCAGGTTGTCCGCGGTACCGCCGATGGGCAGATCGGTGACCGGGTCGCCGACCGCCTCCAGGTACTCGAGGTGCCCGTGGGCGTGACCGGTTTCACCTTCCGCGGTGGAACGGAACACCGACGATACGTCGTTGTAGCCTTCCACGTCGGCCTTCGACGCGAAATACAGGTAACGACGGTTGGCCTGGGACTCGCCGGCAAACGCCTCTTTCAGGTTCTCTTCGGTTTTGCTGCCTTTCAGATCCATAGTCTCTCTCCAAGGGTTGGTTGACACATCGATGAGCGCGCGGCGCGCTCACCGTAGAATTTAGAATAATTCTAAATTTGTGCCGGCCGACTGTCAACTGCCGGAGGAAGCCGCTGTGCGGCCCGTTGGCCATGCCGCGGCGCGTCGGTTTACAATCCACGCCTGATTCACACCGGCGAGGCGACGTGGCCAGATCCACAGGCAAGCAGCCCGACAACGATTTTTCCCGCTTTGAAGCGTCCCTGGAGGAACTCGAGAAGATCGTGGAGCGCATGGAGAGCGGCGACCAGTCCCTGGAGGAGTCCCTCAGCGATTTCGAGCGGGGGGTCACGCTGACCAAGGCCTGCCAGTCGATGCTGAAGAACGCCGAGCAGAAAGTCGAAAAGCTGGTCCAGGAGCACGGCGAGCTCAGAACCGAACCCCTAGCCGATGACGATACTTGAGTAATTCAGCTTCCGGCCGCGTTCTGGACGAGTATGTCCAGCGGGTGGAGGCGGCCCTGGATCGATTGTTGCCGCCGGCCGGCGACGAACCCGCGCGCCTGCACGAGGCAATGCGGTACACCGCCCTCAACGGGGGAAAGCGTATACGCGCCATGCTCGTCTATGCCGCCGGTGCCGGAACGGGGGGCGCGCTGGAGGATCTGGACGCACCGGCGACCGCCGTCGAGATGATCCATGCCTATTCCCTGATCCACGACGACCTTCCGGCGATGGACGACGACGACCTGCGCCGGGGACGACCGACCTGCCACATCGCTTTCGATGAAGCCACCGCCGTGCTCGCCGGCGACGCCCTGCAGGCGCGGGCGTTCGAGGTCCTGGTAACCGGTGATTCCACCCTCCCCTGCGAACGGCGGTCGCGCATGGTAGCAGTGCTGGCCGGAGCGGCCGGCTCGAAGGGCATGGTGGGCGGCCAGGTGCTGGACATGGCCGCCGAGCACCAGGCCCTCGGCGTCGCAGAGCTGGGCACCGTTCATCGCGCCAAGACCGGGGCACTGATCACCGCCGCTGTCGTGATGGGCGGCCTCGGATCGCCGCACGCGGACGCCTCCGTCGTGACCGCCTATGAACGCTTCGGTCGCGAGATCGGCACGGCGTTCCAGATCGTCGACGACATCCTCGACGAGACCGGCGACACCCGGACCCTCGGCAAGCGCGCCGGGGCGGACCGGGAGGCCGGCAAATCGACGTACCCGGCCGCAATCGGGCTGGCGGCCTCCAGGCAGCTCGCCCATGAGCACCACCAGGCCGCCGTCAACGCCCTCGAGACGGTTCCCGGGGACCCGTCCATGCTGCGGGAAATCGCCCGGATGGTGGTGGAGCGCTCGTCCTGAAGGGCACCGGCGGTACTTGCTGCAATATTAGCAAATACTTAAACTCACGCTCTCGCATTCAAACAGGCACCAGTACTTCATGTCGACCACCAAAGCCGGACTGAGCAGGGAACCCGTCACCACAATGGCGGATGTCCAGGGCAGCCCCGATACACGCCGGATCTCCATCGACAAGGTGGGCATCAAGGACATCCGGCATCCCGTCAGGATCAGCGACCGAAGCGGCGGCGAGCAGCACACCGTGGCAACGTTCGGCATGTACGTGGAGCTGCCCCACAACTTCAAGGGCACGCACATGTCGCGCTTCGTGCAGATTTTGAATCAGCACGAACGCGAGATATCGGTCCGCACCTTCCGGCACATGATCGGCGAGATGGCGGACCTGCTGGAAGCGGAGAAAGCGCATATCGAAATGCGCTTCCCGTTCTTTGTCAACAAGAAGGCGCCCGTATCCGGTGTCGAAAGCCTCATAGACTACGACGTCACGCTCATCGGCGAGCTGGAGAAGGGCCGCTCCACCATGCACCTCAAGGTACTGGTGCCGGTGACGAGCCTGTGTCCCTGCTCAAAGGAGATTTCCGAATACGGGGCGCACAACCAACGCTCCCACGTGACGGTTTCCGTGGAATCGAACGCCTTCATATGGATCGAGGAGATCGTGGACGTAGTGGAGAGCGAGGCCAGCAGCGAGCTCTACGGCCTGTTGAAACGCGTCGACGAAAAGCACGTGACGGAGCGGGCCTATGACAACCCCAAGTTCGTCGAGGATATGGTCCGCGATGTCGCCGCGCGGCTCAACGATGATGAGCGCGTAATGAGCTACAAGGTGGAAGCGGAGAACTTCGAGTCGATCCACAACCACTCCGCCTACGCCCAGATCACCCGCTGCAAGACGGACGAATAGCGCCTGACGGGATTTGGGCAAACGGGGGTCCGGGAGGTGTCCGGCTATCCTCTTGCGCCCCGCGGCTCGGGCCACGGATAGTGCGCCCGCCTCAGCGGCGCTTGAGCTCCAGGCGGTCACCGGTACGATTCATGTCCAGCTTGCCGAGAAATGACATGCCGAGCAGCGGTATATCCGGGTGGTTCCCCAGCAGCACTCCGGCATCGACATTGCGCAGCGTTATATCCCCGATACTGACGCGGTCCAGCGTAACAAGGAACATCGGCGTCACACCGCTGGCGGTCGTTGCCACGCCCTGCTGCCCGCTGCGGTAATCTATGCCCAGGCGCTCGGCCAGGCTGCGGCTCAGCGCTATGGTGTTCGCGCCGGTATCCACCAGGAAGCGCACGGAGCTGCCGTTGATGCTGCCCGAGGCGTAAAAGAAACCGTCGTCCTCGGCCCACAATGTCAACTTTTCCGGACCGTCCCAGGCCGGGGACACGTCTCCCGAGGCGCCCGGAAAACCGGTCACCATGCCCATCTCCAGCACCTCCTCCCTGCCGTCTATAGCCACGACCGCCCGGTCGGAATCCGCCTTCACCAGGGTGATGCCCTCGGGGCTGGTCTCTCCTTCGCTGATCAGGCGCCGCTGACCATCCACGTGCAGCAGCACCTTGCCCTCGAACAGGGCCAGCACAGTCAGCTTCTCCACTGCGTCAGCGGGCGAGTGGCCCGTGATGGCCGGCCCGAGGAGCAGGCACCCGGCAAGGGCAAGAACTCGGGGCATTCGACTATTGTGCATTTCGTTGCCTGGGATATTTGACGGAGCGTACGATAGACAATTATAGCTTCAAAACCCGGGTTGTGCCCGCCGCCGGAAACGCCCGGGATTAGGACATTTTCCTTTTGCTCGTCGTCACTCGCGGAGCCGGCACGGCTTTTTGCAGCCCCTCCGGCCGGTCCATATAATCGTGGGACACTTCAGGCGTTGACAAGTACTTGCGGGCGCGTAGTGTCGGCGGCGGGTACTCCCGAAGCCCCGTCGAGGCGACCATGACCGAACCGTACTGTTTTGATATCGAAACACTGTTGAATGAATGCCAGCCTGCGTCCGTCCTGACGATCGGCAGCGGCGCGGACGATGCCGTTGCGGCGTACCGGGAACAGAAGCAGTTGCTCGGCCGCGAGTGCCGGATAGCCCGCGTGCAACGGGACACGGCTGTGGAAAACCTCGAACAGCGGTACGACATGGGCGTCGTGACGGACACCATTGAACACATGGACAAGAGCGATGCCGTTCGGCTCCTGTCCCGGCTGCGCGACCTGTATACCGCGCGCTTCTGCGTGGCGGTGCGGATAGGCCGCGACTGGCCGGGGCTGACGAGCACCTGGTCACGCAACGAGCTGCTCGGAGTCGGCATGATGCTCGTCAACAGCTACGGCGACGACAGCAGCCGACCGCTGCACCTCTACAAGTACGACATCGCCACCTACAAGCCCACGCCGGGATGGCTGAATCCCGACGACTGGGCCAATCCGGAGCTGTGGAACAAGTACCGCTGGTGACGGATGCGGAACCGCGTTGCGCCCGCGCCTCCGGATGTCATAGCGGGGGTGAAGCGACGGGACAACCCGCTTCCCGGGCCGGCAGGCTGAACAAAGCCGTCTTTCGGCAGCCTGGCTTCTCGACAACCTACTTGAAGAGCCGCCGCCTGAAGTACCAGCCCAGCAGCAGGACCCCGGGAAAGACGTGAAACGTCGACACGGTGATCATCACCGTCGTCCAGATCGACCCTTCCGCTGCCGGCTCCGAGACGGCAACCCAGCGGCCTGCGGCGATGCTCAGCAATATGGCAGCCAGCACCACGGCCGTATCGAACGCCGCCATCCGCGGGCCGCGCCCGGACGCGGGTCGCAGCGCGATGTATCCCCATATGAACAGCAGCAGCAGCGGTACGATCACCAGCTGGTACAGGATCATGCGCCCGCCCCTCTCGACGCACGCACCCGGAGACGGACATAGTCGGCCCACCACGTTCCATCGTCCCGGCGGAGGACGTCCGCAAGCCGGTCCTCGACTTCGGACAGGAAATCCTGCCGGTCCCGGGCCGGGACGGCGCCCAGGAACGGCTTGCCGACCGACTCCATCCAGTTGGCTATTCCCGTGGGCAGCGCCGTGGGACGCTCGAAATGCTCAATAAGCTCGATACGAAACCCGCATGCTTCGAGCAGACCGGAATACTCCTCCGGGGACGGAAAGTGCCATGGGTCGACATCCGGGCCGCGGATTCCGCGCCGTTCCAGCGCCTTGTAAATCGCGCTGCGTATCCGTTCGATGTTGCCTTCCCCGCCGAGCTCCGCAACGAGGCGTCCGGACGGCTGCAATACCCGGGCCATGCCCCGGACCACCGCGCCCATGGGGTGCATCCAGTGCAGGGCCGCATTGCTGAATACCGCATCGAAGCGACCGTCGAGCTCCACGGTGGCTGCCAGATCTGCGGCGTCCAGGAGACGGGCGTCGACCCCCCTGCCCCGCGCCGCGGCCACCATGTCGGGACTGGAATCGATAGCCACCACCTCGCAGCCACGCTCGACGAGCTGCGCGGCCAGGATGCCGTCGCCGCAGCCGACGTCCAGAATCCGCTCTCCGGGGCGGGGATCGAGCAGGTCCAGCACCGGTTGCCCCAGGTCCGAAACGAAGCCCGTGTGCCGCCGGTAGAAGCGTGCGTCCCAGTCATTCATGTCATACATGCGAAACCCGCGGCCACGCCGGGCACGTGCGGCCTGTGAAGTCTTTGCCGTATCAGGGCTGTTCAGGGTTTGCCCGGCGCGTCTCCCCTTGCCTCGCCGGCGATGTCCCGGCTTCGACCCGCGGCCGGAAACTCCACGCGCACCTCGTAATTGTTCCCGTCCGGATCGCGAATGTTGGAGATTCCCTCGTAGCGTTTCAACGCGGCACTGTCCCGGTCGTAGGTCACGACGATCCTGCCGCCGACAAGCCTGACCAGGAGGGACGCCGGCTCCATCACGAATACTACGTCAGCATTCGCAGCGCGCTCAAGATATATCCTGAAATCCAGGAACTTCTGAAACGCCGGCACCAGGAACGGCCGCTCGAATACTTCACCCTGAATCAGCCGGCTCCAGTTGGCCTCGATGAACCGGTCGAAGCCGCCGTCTATGATCGCGTCTTCAGGGGGTCGCAAAGCCCGCTCGCTGAGTTCGTGGCTGTCCGACTTCCGGAAAAACACCACGAGGCGACCGTTCTCCCGCTTCGCGCCTTCCAGGTGGCCATTGCCGGGGTTCTCCAGGCGAAAGTCGGGGCTGGTGGCGTCGCCGGCGAAGTTCAGCCGCTTGGTGGCGATCACTTCCCCGCCGGTGCGCCTGTATGTTATCTCGCTCAGCGCCACCCGCCCGCCTGCCACTGTTTCCTCGTGCTCCTCGATGTACAAAAGCCGGTCCTTGCCAAGCTCGTACGCGTAGCCGCTGCGTTCCCTTACCGTGGTTTCCGCCGCCGCGGCAACCGCGAACATGGCCAGGGTCGCCGCGGCACCTATTTCACGCAACATGCTTTCTCCCCATCCAGAATGTGTCCGGGTCACTGCGGGACTCCATTACCGCCTTGAGCACATAGCAACACGTGGCGAGATTGCCCGCTGTGAGGATCGCCGCGATCCACGCGACCGCCGCCAGGCTGCTGCCCTCGCGCCACAGCACCCAGCCGGAGAACAGCACCAGCCCCACGTAAACATCCACCAGGGTAACGATGCCCCATGGCATCCCGAGAATCGCCCCGCCCTCGGCCGTGAGCTCGCCGGAGGTCGCGGCATAGGTGATAACCAGCAGCATCACCCCGGCGCCAGCCAAAGCGAGCACCAGGCTATAAGCGAGACGGAGCGTGTGCGGGCGCATCATTCCCGGTGCTTGTTTCGGAACAGGTAGTGATTGACATGCCACTGCTCGCCGCGCTCATAGCCGAACAGCTCGGCGCAGGCCATGAAAAAGGTGCGCCAGCGCATCCGCCAGCGGGAAGCTTCGCTCTGCCCATAGGCATCCGCCAGCACCCGCATCACCGCCGGCCGGTTGTATTCCATATTGCGCAGCCAGGCCTCGGCGGTTTGCCGGTAGTGGCGGCCGTTCCACGTCCAGCGGTTGCACAGCGCCAGGTCGTCCTGGAATTCCAGTGGCAGGTCGTCGCTGGGCATGATTCCGCCCGAGAAGAAATGGCGGCTCATCCAGTCCGTCGCGTCATGGTCGACGAACTCGTAGGGCGTCTGACGATGGCAGAATATATGCATGAAGAACAGTCCATCCTTCTCCAGCCATCCGCTGATGCGGCGGAACAGCACCTCGTAGTTGCGCATGTGCTCGAACATCTCCACTGACACGACACGGTCGAAAGTCCGGTCGATGGAGAAGTCGTTCATGTCGGCCGTGATGACCTGGATATTACCCGCGCCCCGGTCCGCGGCGCACCGCTCGATGTACTCCCTCTGGGAGCGCGAGTTCGACACCGCGACGATCCGGCTCGCCGGGTACCGTTCCGCCATCCACAGTGTCAGCGAGCCCCAACCGCAGCCGAGCTCCAGGATCCTTTGGCCATCCTGCAGGGCGGCATTCCGGCAGGTGCGTTCGAGTGATTCCTCCTCGGCCTCGTCCAGCGTCGAAGTCGCGTCTGTCCAGTAGCAGCAGCTGTACTTGCGCCGGGCGCCGAGCACCAGGGCATAGAATTCCGCAGGGACTTCGTAGTGCTGGGCATTGGCCAGCTCCGGGACCGGAGCCACGGGAGACTGCCTCATCATCGCCGCGAAGTTCTCCCGGTGCCGGGCGGCCCGCTCCGCGTCGGCGGACAGCGTCCGAAGACGCTCCTGGACCAGGGACTGGATGCCTTTCCTGATCACCGCGTCCGGGATCCAGCCCCGCTCCACCGCGTCCATGGCAATCTGCGCTATCCGCTGTTTCATCATCTCTCCTTCCCGCTTGTTTCGGGCGGCCTGGGAAAAAATCTGCTGGTGGTCCGCTGGTAGTCGCGATAGGCGTCCCCGCGGGAGCGCAGTGCCTGTTGCTCGGTGAAGGGGACGCCGGTCACGAAGTTCAGGAACAGGTACATCAGCCCGGCGCCGGCGAGAGTGACCCACCAGTACGGCGACCCGTATCCGATCAGCACGTATGCCAGCCAGTGCAGCCATTCAAAAAAGTAGTTGGGATGCCGGGACCAGGCCCACAGGCCGCGGCGGCAGACTCTGCCGCGGTTTGCCGGATTCGTCCGGAAGACCGCCAGCTGTCGGTCCGCGATCCATTCACCGCCGAGCGCGATCAGCCAGACGCCGGCGCCTGCCGCGTCCAGCCAGTCCAGGGGGCCGCGCGGCGCCAGCGAGGCCGCCGCCACCGGCAGCGCGAACAGCACGGCCCACAGCGCCTGGACCTGGAAGAAGGCGAACATGAACGGTTGTACCCACTTCTCTCCCATGGCCTGCTTCATGGCAAGGTAGCGGCCGTCCTCGCGCTCCCTGTGCAGTCGCTTGAAAAGGTGCAGCGCAAGACGCGCCCCCCAAAAGCCGATCAACAGCGCCAGCAGGATCGCTCGCTGCGGCGACCCGCCCGAAGCGAAGGCGATCAGGCCGACAGCCACGACGGCCGTGGCCAGGGCCCAGACCACATCGACGATGCCGGCCTGGCGGGTTCGTTTCTGCACCAGCCAGAGGACGAGCATGACCAGCGCGGCGCCGGCCCAGGCGAGCAGCAACGGCTGCCACGGGGAGTCGAGGCTCACAAAGATCCCCTCGCCGTCGTGGCCGCGACGCTCAAGCGGGTGAGCCGCTCGATTGCCAGCAGGCCTGCCATGCTGGCGGCCCAGGCCGCGGCGATGGCCGGCACGGCGCCGTCGTGGATGTGAATGGCGCCAATCCTGCTTCCCGCCCAATACGCCAGGGGGCCGAAGACCGCGCCAAGCAGGACGGCGACCAGGTGCCTGCCCCGGAGCCAGCCCAGGGAGTGGCGAAGCGTCATGGCGAACATCACCCAGAGACTGACCATCCATACGGTGGACGGAGAGCCGAGGCGGGCATGGGCCGGGAATGCGATATATCCGCCCACCACGAGCAGCGAGTCCACGATGAAGCCGAGGCCTGCGGCAGCCAGGACCAGGAGCAGCTCGTGGAACCGGTAGCCGGGGATATGCCAGTGATGCAGCAGCGCCCAGGCCGCGGCATAGACGACCCCGGCGGCCGGATTACCGCGCGACGCGCCCACCACGCTGACCACCCAGCCGATCTGGAACAGCATGAAATTCACGACCAGAGCCGGTTTAGGCACGGTCCACCTCTTCCAGCCTGTTGCCCGGCCTGGCAAGCAGGAGCTGGTAGTTGCTGAGGTAGCGTTCCGCGAAGCCGGCTTCACAGTAGCTGAGATAATACCGCCACATTCTGATGAAACGCTCCGGGTACCCCAGAGCGCGGACGTCCGGCTCGCGGCGATCGAAATTGCACCGCCAGTCCCGCAGGGTCCGCGCGTAGTGAGCGGCGATGTCTTCCAGGTGAACGAGCTTCAAGTCCGTCGAGCGCTTCACCGCATCCAGCATGGCTCCCAGCGCGGGGCAGCAGCTTCCCGGGAACACGTAGCGTTGAATGAAGTCGCGGTTCTTGAGGTACTGGTCGTAGCGCCGGTCCGGCATGCTGATCACCTGGATCAGCATCAGGCCGTCCTCCTTCAGCAGCCGCGAACAGCCGCCGAAGTAGGCGTCGAGATTCTCGTGGCCAACGGCCTCGACCATCTCTATGGAAACGAGCTTGTCGTACTCGCCGCGCAGATTCCGGTAGTCCTCCTGCAGCAGCTCGATCCGGTCCTGAAGCCCCTGCTCCGCGATGCGTCGCGCGGCGAGCTCGTGCTGGGCGCTGGAAATGGTGGTGGTGGTAACCCGGCATCCGTAGTGGCGGGCCGCATGAATGGCGAAGCTCCCCCAGCCGGTGC
>JBEPXV010000043.1:0-9606 GCA_041641695.1 Gammaproteobacteria bacterium
CGCTGAGCGACCCGACACGGTTCTCGTCCCACGCCGCCGTGTTCGCGATTCTCGACGACGGCGGCAGGCGCTACCCCGCGGTCATCGAGACCTACGAGAAGGGCGTGCGGGCGGTGCCGTTGAACGTGTTCCTGGGCGCCCGGTTCTGCGCCTACGTGGAAGTATACCGGCACAAGGATCTCGAGGAGCGGCATACGCTCGCTGTCAACGAGGCAGCCCTGGACATGCTGGGCCGGGTTCGGGGCTACAACTTCGATTCCCAGTCGGACGACCGGGATTACGTGTCCTGCTGCTCGGTGGGCCGCTTGCTGCACGCCGACGCCGGGCTGGAGCCCGCGTCCTGCAAAAGCCGGATACAGGACCCGGTGATCCAGGCGAATCTCGAAAGCCTGGGCTACACCTTCTTCGAGTTTTTCGCGCCCGTGGATTATCTGCTCGACCCGAATTTCGAATGCGCCGGCTGGGTGGACAATCAGCAGTTCGAGGACCTGCTGGCACGGGAGCTGGTGGAAAGTTATTTTCGCGAGTTGTTCATGACCCGGCGGCTGGATGCGAACCGCTTTCCGCTGATGGGCCGGGTGAACCGCTGGGGCATTGGCCACATCAGGCGCCGGTCACTGCTGGGCAGAGGCATCGGGCTGGTGGAGGGATTCGATCACCGGTCCCTGCCCAAGGGTCCCGACGACCTCATGGCGGTGATTACCATCGCCGAAGCCCAGCTCGGCCGCGCCATCCGGCGGACGAGGCAATGGCTCGGGAGCCTGGACCATGCGCCGCAGCAGTTCTCACTCAGGGAATTCGCGCAGCGGCCGGAGGTGCGGGCGCATCTGCAACAGAATCTGCGGCTCCGGTGGCTGGAGGACGCGGCTTGACCATCGGATCCGGGCCGACCCCTCGGCTGGTAAGCTAGTACCGCAGCGTGTCCGTCTCCGGCACCTTCACCATTGTCTTCGACCGCGCGATGAACCAACCGATGACGATGCCGGCGGAGAAATTGCCGGTTTGCCGGACCAGGGGGCTGTCATCGAACACGGCGCCGCTGACATTGTCGTAGCGGATGAACGCCCCGATCCAGTTGTTGCGCGTGCGGCCCTGGGCGCTCAGTGTGAACCGGGTGCCCGCGTAGCCGCTGTCGGCATCGAATGCCGGGCGGTCCGGGGTCCGGAACACCGGGTCGACGCTGTAGAAATAGTCGTGCAGCTTACCGGAGCCGAGCTCCACGCCGGCGGTCGCGCCAAGCCGCCAGTAACGGTCCGCGAACCATTCGTCCCGCAGGTAGCTCACTTTCGGCGACGCGGCAAAGCCGATGTGTCGAGGCGATGAATCCACCGCGTACACGCTTCGCAGGGGCAGCGTCAGGATAAGCTGCTGGGCGTGGGGCTCGCGCTGCCAGAGGTCAACGGTGAGCGAGGGCCCGATCTGGAACGTGGGGTCGAGCGACGGCATGCCCTCCCGGCCTTCGACGTCATCGTCCGATCCCGGCACCGTGCCGTCGGCGCTGATGTCCAGCTTGACCCGTTCCGATTGAAAAAACAGCCCGCGTATCCCCTCCTCGTCGATCTTGAGGAAATCCCCGCGATAGACCGGATAAACGAAGGGAACCGGCAACACGCGATTGCTTTCCGCGCCCCGGTAAAAAGGCAGGCTGACCACCCCGCCGCCTACCGCAAGCTCCCACAACGGCCGCTCGGCCGCCCGGGTGCTCACGGACAGCGAGGCGGCAAGCAGCGAGACAAACGCAATGAAAAGGCTTCTTGTTCTTTGCATGGTACCGTCAGCTCCCGGCGGCGGCTCGAAAAATCCCGTCCGGCCGCATTCGGCCGGAAGACTCCTCATCGACAGACAATCCCGGCGCCCCGCTCCCCCGCTACTCGGTGGGCACCGTGTAGTTCAACGGCAGGCGGCCGCCGTCGGCATAGATGGTTTCGCCGGTAATGTACGACGCATCGTTGGATGCCAGGAAAGAGGCGATGGAGGCCACCTCGCTGGGCGTGCCGAATCGGCCCATGGGGGTGCGCGACATGACCTTTTTGCGCGCCGCGTCGTTGCTGGAGATCACCTGCTCCAGCATCTCCGTCAGGATGCTGCCCGGTCCGATAGCATTCACGCGAATACCGTGGCCGGCCAGGCTCAGGGACATCAGCTTGGTCAGCTGATGAACGCCGCCCTTGGCCACCACGTAGGGGACCTGGTCCGGAATCGCCAGCACCGCGTTCACGGACGACATATTGATAATCGCGCCGCCGGTCTCCTGCTTGACCATCTGCCGCGCGGCGGCCTGGCCCACCAGGAACATGCCCTTGAGATTGACGCGCAGCACCCGGTCGAAGTCTTCCTCCTCGATATCGAGAAAGTCCGCCGAGTGGACGATCGCCGCATTGCTCACACAGATGTTCAGGGCCCCGAAGTGGCTCACCACCTGCTTGACCGCGTCGTCCACCGCCGTCTTGTCGCCCACGTCACAGTGGATGAACATGACGCCGTGGCCGAGCCGGGAGGCGGCGTCGTTGCCCTTGTCGTCGTCAACATCCAGGATCGCCACCTTGCAGCCGTCCTCGACGAAACGCTCAACGATGGCCAGCCCGATCCCCTGGGCGCCGCCGGTGACCATTGCAACCTGATCTTTCAGCTTCACGCTGCCCTCCTCGTTGTCTGCTCGTGCATTTCAACCGCGGCCGGAGACCGCCGTATACCATCAAACGGTGGACGCGAGTATAACAGGCGTCCCGCCGTCAAACCCATGCGGGTAGCGCTGTGCCGGAAAAAGCATTTTCTCTCGCGAAGAACGCCAAGAGCGTAAAGAAAAACGACAAAATGCTTGCGGCAGTGGAATCGATTCCATGCCTCCTCGCCGGTCCCGCCGCAAACGCGGCAGTATACCAATTCGCCGCACAGCAACTCTGTCTTATGTCGGGAGTCGGGTTGCATATCGAGCTTAAGCCCGACATGTACCGGCTTTGTTATGTAAAGCTATAGTTGCTACGCATTCGATTTGCTTCTTTGCGCCCTTGGCGTTCTCCGCGAGAGGCCGTTCTTTCCCATTCGAATCACACCGCGGCGTCGAAGGGGTGGCGCAGACAGATGGTCTCGTTCCGGTCGGGACCGGTGGAAATGATATCGATGGGCACACCGGTGAGCTCTTCGATGCGGTCAAGATATCGCCTGGCCGCGGGCGGCAGATCATCGAGGCCGGTGGCGCCCGCCGTGGAGCCCGACCAGCCGTCGATCTCCTCGTAGACCGGCGTGCAGGTTTCCAGCACCTCCGCGCTGACCGGCGGCGCGTCCAGACGCTGGCCGTCGCGCTCGTAGGCCACGCAGATCCGGAGACGATCCATGTTGTCCAGAACATCCAGCTTGGTGATGCACAGCCCGGTGAGACCGTTGATCCGCGTGGCGTGCCTCAGCAACACCGCGTCGAGCCAACCGCAGCGGCGCTCCCGCCCGGTGGTCGCCCCGAACTCGACGCCGCGCTCCCCAAGCAGACGACCGGTATCGTCGCTGAGCTCGGTGGGAAACGGTCCGCTTCCCACCCGGGTGCTGTAGGCTTTCACCAGGCCGAGCACATAGTCGAAGTGCGACGGCCCGACCCCGCTGCCCACGGCCGCGGCCGCGGCCGTGGTGTTCGAGGACGTGACATAGGGATACGTGCCGTGATCGATGTCCAGGAGACTGCCCTGGGCGCCCTCGAACAGAACCGGGTGCCCCGAGCGCCTGAGCTCATCCAGCCGCGCCGCCACGTTGGTCATCAGGGGCCGCAGATACTCGCGGTGGCGCATGCAGGCATCCAGGACCGCCTGGTAGTCCACCGTGTCCGCCTCGAAGAAGCGCTCGAGGACGAAGTTGTGATAGTCCATGACATCCTGGAGCTTCTCCGCAAAATTCCGTGACTCGATAAGCTCGTCGAACCGCAGGCCGCGCCTCGCCGCCTTGTCTTCATATGCCGGGCCGATACCGCGCCCGGTCGTACCGATTGCCCGGCGGCCCCGGGCCCGTTCACGCGCGGTATCCAGCGCCACGTGGTAAGGCAGGATGACGGGACAGGACTCGCTGATCCCCAGCCGGGCAAAGACCTCGACCCCGCGCTGCTCCAGATCCTTGATCTCGGTTTCCAGCGCGGCAGGCGACAACACCACGCCGTTGCCGATGAAATTGCTCACCTCGGGCCGCAGGATGCCGGAGGGAATCAGGTGGAGGACCGTCTTTGCCCCGTCGATCACCAGTGTATGTCCGGCATTGTGGCCGCCCTGAAAACGGACCACTGCGCCGACCCGCTCGGTCAGCCAGTCGACGATCTTGCCCTTGCCTTCGTCGCCCCACTGGGTGCCGACCAATACGACGTTCTGATTCATGATCTGTGTGGTTCTTGTCTAATTCTCGAGCGGCTCAACGCGCCAGCCGGCCGCGGTTTTCACCAGCCTGCGATCACACTGGCCTGCGAGCTGATCGGCGGTTTCCCCGCACAACAGCCGGATGACCCGCTCACCGCCGTCGCGCAGCGCCCGCACCATCGCGTCCAGGTCGCTGTCCTCTTCCGACGGCGCGAGTATGGCCGTGCCGGGGCCGGATGCGGCATCGTAATGGAGCAGCCGGCGCAGGTCGGCGCTGAAGCCCGTCGCGCTGCGCGCGCGGCCGAATGCCTTGCCAATCTCGTCATAGCGCCCGCCCTGCGCCAGGGCCCGCCCGTGCCCCGGCGTGTAAGCGTTGAATACCGTCCCCGTGTGATACCGGTAGCCGCGCAGGTCGGACAGGTCCACCGATATCCGGGTGCCGGGCAGCGTCCGCTCCAGGCGCTCCACCAGGTCGGACAGGTTGGACAGCGCCGCCGCGACGCCGGGCACCCGCTCAAAGTCGCGCCTTGTCCGTTCGATCACCTCGGCGCCGCCGCGTGCCTCGAGCAGCTCGCGGAACGCGGCCTTCTGCTCGGGCAGCGCCGACAATATCGCTTCGACATCCGGCCGGGACTGGCGCTGCAGGGCGTCGAACAGGTCGGCTTCCAGAGCGTCGGGCAGATTCGCCCACCGGATCAATGCCCGGTACACGCCGACATGGCCGAGATGCACATGGACGTCCGGCACGCCGGCGGCCTGGAGCACGTCGATCATCGCTTCCACGATCTCGGCGTCCGCATCCGCGTCCGGGCAGCCATAGAGCTCGGCGCCCAGCTGCAGCGGTTCGCGCGTCGACTCGATCTCCCCCGGCGACGAGCGAAACACCGAGCCGCAGTAACACAGCCGGGACGTCCCCTCGTGGCGCAGATAGTGGGCGTCTATGCGCGCAATCTGCGGCGTGTGATCCGCGCGCACCCCCATCAGGCGTCCGCTGACGGCGTCCGTCAGCTTCACGGTCTGGAGATCCAGGTCCTCCCCCACCCCGGTAAGCAGCGCATCAAGGAACTCCACCAGCGGCGGCAGAACCAGGTTGAAGCCGCGGCGGTCGAGCACGTCCAACAGGCGGCGGCGGAGCGCTTCCAGGCGCACCGCGCGCTCTGGCAGCACCTCCTCAATGCCTTCGGGCAACAACCACTGACCGGATTTTTTCACTGGTGCGTACCGGGGCCGGGCTAAAAGCGTGTCAAGTACAACAGCAATGCACCGATGGAGATGAGAAACAAGCCCATGTTGCGCAGCTGGCTGTCGTTGAGGCCGCGGATCATCTCAAGCGTGCGCCGCCAGCGCTCGGGACTCAGAAACGGCAGCATCCCTTCGAATATGAGCACCAGCGCCAGCGCGGCGCCCAGGTCCTGCCAGCTGATCATGGCAGCGGCGGAACCTGACTACTGCGACAGCATCGAACCGGCCGGCCGCTCGGTTTCGGCGTCCGGCGTCGAATCCTTGAAGTACTGGAAGAACTGCGAGTCCGGCTCCAGCACGATGAGATCGTCCTTGTTGCTGAACGTATTCTCGTAGGCGTTCAGGCTGCGGTACAGGTTGTAGAACTCGCTGTTCCGGCCGAACGCGTTGGCATATATCTCCGTCGCTTTGGCGTCGCCCTCGCCGCGCAGCACCTGGCCGTCACGCTGGGCGTTGGCGATGAGAATCCGGCGCTGCCGGTCCGCGTTCGAGCGAATCTTCTCCGCTTCCTCGGCGCCCCGGGCGCGCAGCTCTTTGGCAACTCGCGAGCGCTCGGCCTCCATGCGCCGGTACACCTGCTCGCTGACTTCCTCGACCAGGTCCACGCGCTTCAACCTGACGTCGACGATCTCCACGCCGATGGCCCGGGCCTGTTCGTCCGTAGCCTTCTGAACCCGGGACATGATCTCGTTGCGGTCGCCGGAAATCACGTTCTGCACGCTCCGCCGGCCGAACTCCTCCCGCAGGCTGTTGTTCACCCGCTGCGCCAGGCGTTGCTGGGCGGCGGTAATGTCGCCGGACACGGTAACGTAGTACTGTGCCACGTCGTCCACCCGCCATTTCACGAATGAATCCACCACGAGATTCTTCTTCTCGTCGGTCAGGTACTCCTGCGGACTGAAATCCAGGGTCTGGACCCGCGCATCGAACTTGCGGACGTTGTTGATAAAGGGGTATTTCCAGTGCAGCCCCGGTTCGTGCTCCGATCGAACGATCTCGCCGAAGCGGAACACGATGGCCTTTTCCCGCTCGTCCACGGTATACAGCGTCGACGAGGCAAGTACCACGAGAACCACCACGAGTATGAGTCCGAACAATGCCTTGCCACTCATGATCAGTTCCCCCGTTCGCGCAGATTGAGCCGATTGCGGCTGTCCCGCGCATCGGCGGTGGAGCGGTCGTCCGGCAGCGACGACGACGCCGAGGGCGCGCTGGCGCTGTCAGCATCGACGCGCCGCTGTCTCAGCAGCTGATCCAATGGCAGGTAAATCACGTTGTTGCCACCCTTCTGGTCTATCATGAGTTTGCTGGAGTTGGACAGCACCTGCTCCATTTTCTCCAGGTACATGCGCTGACGGGTGATCTGCGGCGCCCGCTCGTACTCGGTGAGGATCTGCTCGAAGCGCGACGCCTCGCCGTCAGCCTGGGCGATGATCGCCTCCTTGTAGCCCTGGGCCTCCTGGATCTCCCGGGCCGCCTGGCCGCGGGCGCGCGGCAGAATATCGTTCCGGTACGCCTCGGCCTCGTTGATGATCCGGACCTGGTCCTCCCTCGCCTTGACGGCGTCGTCGAAAGCCGGCTTCACTTCGCGCGGCGGCTGGGCGTCCTGCATTTCCACCGCGATGACATTGATGCCGGTCAGGTAGCGGTCCAGGAACTGCTGGAGACGCTCCTGGGTCTCCTGCACCACTGCCGCGCGGCCTTCCGTCAGCACGAAGTCCATGACGTTGGTGCCCACGACCTCGCGCAGCGCGCTTTCCGCCGCGCCCCGCACGACCTCGCGCGTATCGTCCGCGACATTGAAGATCAGGTCCTCGGGGTTCTTGATGTCGTACTGGACGGCGATCTTCATGTCCACGATGTTCTCGTCCTCGGTGAGCATCAATGCCTCGCGCGGCACCGACTGCTCCTGGCCCTGGCTCGTCGTCCGGTAACCGATCTCCACCGTGTTGACGTTCTGGATATCGACGGTATTCACTTCCTCCACGGGCCAGGGAACGTGCCATTGCAGGCCGGGCAGGGTGGTGGTGCGATACTCGCCGAAGCGCAGCACGATGCCGCGTGTGCCTTCTTCCACCACGTAAAAGCCGGTCAGCGCCCACACCACGAGCGCCACCACCACGATCGCGCTGATTCCCGCGGTGCCCGGCATCGAACCGCCCCCGCCTCCGGAGCCCCCGCCGCCGCCTTTGCGGCCGCCGAAAAACCCGCGCAGGGTTTTCTGCACATTCTTGACGACGTCGTCCAGATCAGGCGGGCCACCTCGCCCTCCCTTCTGGCCCCAGGGGTCGTTGCCGCCGGGCCCGGGTTGATTCCAGGACATGAAATACGCTCCTTAGCTGAAGATATGGGAGACTGGTGCGTTAAAGAAAGATCTTATCAGGCTCTAAGGTCGAGAGACGACTGAAAGGCGGATTCTAACAGATCGGGGGCATCGCCTGCGCGGCGGAAATTGAAGGAACGCGAGTATGACACAATCAGTTTGCCAGCGCGGCGCCGCGGGCGTCCTCAATCACGCGGCAGCTGCCGAACTCCCGGAGCTGGCCCAGCCGGCCCCATTGAGCGTCATCAATATCCACTTCCAGCAGCCAGCCGCCCTGCTCATCGAATTCTTCCGATATCACCACCGCCCGGTCGTAGAGAAACGCCCGAACCCGCGCCGCGGTCGGCGGCACACGCAGGTGCTGGTGGCGGGTGTCGCGGAACACCAGTGACTGCAGCGCTTCGGACAGCGCCGCGATGCCGTCGCCCCGGTTGGCGGACGCCCATACGGCCGCCGGCCTGCCGTCCTCGCCGTGCTCGACGCGGGCCCGGAGCTCCGGGCTCAGGTCGATCTTGTTGTGCACCAGCAGCTGGGGCACGTCCTCGGCGCCGATCTCCTCCAGCACCCGATTGACGTGCTCGATGCGCTCGTCGCGGTCCTCGGCGGCACTGTCCACGACATGGAGCAGCAGCGTGGCGCTGGACACCTCCTCGAGCGTGGAATGAAACGCCTGCACCAGCGAGTGCGGGAGCTGGCGGATGAAGCCGACGGTGTCGGACAGAACGATCTCCCGGCGATCGGGCAGCACCAGCTTGCGCATGGTCGGATCCAGCGTCGCAAACAACAGGTCCTCCGCGTACAGGCTCTCGCCGGTGAGGCGGTTGAACAGGGACGACTTCCCGGCGTTGGTGTATCCCACCAGGCACACCGTGGGAATGGGCACCTTGCGGCGCGACTTGCGCCGCAGCTCGCGCTGCGCCGACACGCGCTCCAGGCGTTTTTTCAGATACTTGATACGCTGGCCGATCAGGCGCCGGTCGGTTTCCAGCTGGGTTTCGCCGGGGCCGCGCAGGCCGATGCCGCCCTTCTGGCGCTCGAGGTGGGTCCAGCCACGCACCAGCCGGGTGGACAGGTGGCGCAGCTGTGCCAGCTCCACCTGCAACTTGCCCTCCCGGGTCTCAGCCCGCTGGGCGAATATGTCCAGGATCAGGCCGGTGCGGTCCAGCACCCGGCAGTGGAGCGCCCGTTCCAGGTTGCGCTCCTGGACGGGGGTGAGCGCGTGATCAAAAAGGACCAGCTCGCCGTCATGGTGCTCGACCGACTCACGCAGCTCGTCCAGCTTGCCCTTGCCGACGAACGTGGCGGGATGCGGGGTCCTGCGCACGCCGGTTACGCGGCCGAAGATCCGGGCGCCCGCGCTCTCGGCGAGCAGCGCCAGCTCTTCCAGGGAATCAGAGTGCTTATCCGTGGGCGCGCGCTGCTGGACCAGCAGCGTCCGTTCGGGGCGCGTCGCTGTCGCGCCCGTTACTGACATTCGAGTTTCATGCGCGGAGGGAATTACTCCTCGCCGGCTTCGGAGCCGTCGTCGAACGGAATTTTCACCGCCTTGGCGGGTACGATGGTCGAAATAGCGTGTTTGTAGATCATCTGGCTCACGCTGTTTTTCAGCAACACCACGAATTGGTCGAAGGATTCAACCTGGCCCTGCAGCTTGATGCCGTTCACCAGATAAATAGACACAGGGATCCTTTCCTTGCGAAGAATGTTCAAGAA